>NZ_JBSFJC010000196.1:0-10598 GCF_053597855.1 Kitasatospora sp. NPDC001225 | reverse complement strand
GCGGGCCAGCGGCACCATGGACCACCCGTCGCCCGCGATGTGGTGCAGCACGACGAGCAGGACGTGTTCGGTCGGTCCGGCGCTGAACAGCCAGTCCCGCCCGCCGGAGTCGCGGCGCCGGCCGGACTCGGGGAGCGCGGCGGTGGCGGTGCTGTCGGTCTGCTGAGCCATGGGTGTCCTTCCCCGCCCGGGTGACGAATGGCCGCCAGCTTCACAAACCAAGCGACCGGACGGCACCTCCCGGCTTGCTGTCCCTCCTGCGCAATCCACGAGAAGACAGGGGCCGCTGCGACGGACGACGATGCGTCTGGAGCCGATCGGGGCGACGGGCGAGGAGGGACGGCTGTGCTGGACGGTGTCGGGGACCGGTCGGGTCCGCAGCGTCCGGGGTCCGGTCGGATCGATCTCATGGTTCGTCAACTCACCTGTACGCTGACGGAGTTCGTCGAACGAACCCCCGGGCCTCGACGTGCCGCCGCGTGGCCGCCCCGGTCACCGCGCCGGTCCGCGCCCACGTGCGGAGGCTTCGCCGAGAGCCGCCGGGGAGACAACTCCGCCCACTGTTTCCGGAGGTAGTACGTGAGTGATGTGACGGATCCCGGAGGTCTCGCCCCGGCCCGGGCCGACGGGACGGTCGTCCGCCCCGAGGACACCCGGTACAGCAGCCTGACCATCGGCCACAACCAACGGTTCGTCGGCCGCCCCGACTCGGTGCGCGTGGTGCACGGCACCAAGCAGGTCGTCGCCGTCGTCGAGGAGGCGGTGCGGGCCGGGAAGCGGATCGGGGTGCGCAGCGGCGGCCACTGCTTCGAGGGCTTCACCTTCGCTCCGGAGGTCGAGACGCTGATCGACCTGTCGCTGCTGGACGAGGTCCGCCACGACCCGGAGCGCCGGGCCTTCGCGATCGGTCCGGGCGCCACGCTCGGGCACGTCTACCGCACCCTCTTCAAGGAGTGGGGCGTCACCCTGCCGGCCGGGGCCTGTATGGACGTCGCGATCGGCGGGCACCTGACGGGCGGCGGCTACGGCCACCTCTCCCGCCGGGACGGCCTGGTGGCGGACCACCTGTACGCGGTGGAGGTGGTGGTCGTCGACGAGAAGGGCAGGGCCCGCACCGTCGTCGCCACCCGCGAGGAGGGCGACCCGAACCGGGACCTGTGGTGGGCCCACACCGGCGGTGGCGGCGGCAGCTTCGGCGTGGTCACCCGCTACTGGCTGCGCAGCCGGGGCGTGCGCTCCGACCGGCCGGCGGACCTGCTGCCGAAGGCCCCCGGCAACGCGCGCCGGCGGACGGTGATGTACTCCTGGGACGGCATGGACGAGGCGTCGTTCGGCACGCTGGTCCGCAACTACGGCACCTGGTACGAGCGGAACAGCGAGCCCGGCACGCCGGCCTGCGACATCTGGGGGGTCCTCCAGCTCTTCCACCGCTCGGGGGGCATGCTCGGCCTGATCTCCGTCATCGACGACGCGCTCCCGGGCGCGTCGGAGCGACTGAACACCCATGTCGACTTCCTCACCGCCGGGGTCGGCGCCACGCCCGTGATCGACACCGACCAGGTCATCCCCTGGATGTCCCCGCAGAACTGGCCCTACGAGCCGTCCGGGAACTACAAGCACAAGGCCGGGGACCTCCGCAAGGGGTACACGGACGAGCAGATAGCGGTCATCTGGAGGTACCTGAGCAGCACCGACTACCACAACCCGGCCGCGAACCTCGGCCTCTCCGGGTTCGGCGGCCAGGTCAACGCGCTGCCCGCCGACGCCACCGCCACGGCCCAGCGGGACGCGATCGTGAAGGCCGTCTACTCCACCGGGAACTGGGAGGGGGGCTCGGGCGCCGAGCACCTCGACTGGGTCCGCTCCTTCTACCGCGACGTCTACGCCGCCACCGGCGGCGTCCCGCTCCCGGACGAGCGGAACTCCGGGAGCTACATCAACTACCCCGACGTCGACCTGCTGGACCCGAAGCTGAACGACTCCGGGGTCTCCTGGACGACGCTGTACTACCGGGACAACTACGCCCGGCTGCAGGCGGTCAAGAAGCGGTACGACCCCGGGAACGTCTTCCGCCACGCGATGTCGGTGGAACTCCCGTCCTAGCGCGTTCCGGCCGGGCGGCGCGAACCGCCCGGCCGGGGCCGGCCCCCCGGGGTGACCTCCGCGCCGATTCCCGTGACAGCCGATTCCCCTGAAAGGACGTGGAGTTGAGCACCATCGGTACGGTTCGTGGAGGCATCGGAACCCGGCTTCCGGCCCTCACCCGGCGCCCCGCCGCGGCACCGGGCCGGGACGGTCCGGGCGCCTCGGCCGACGAGATAGCGCACTGGCTGTCCGCCCGGGTGCGGGCCGACCGCTTCCGGGTCGAGCGCATCCCGTTCGACCGGCTCCGCGGGTGGTCCTTCGCCCCGGACACCGGCGACCTGGTGCACGACAGCGGGCGCTTCTTCTCGATCCAGGGCGTCGAGGTGGAGACGGCCGACGGCCCGGTGCCGACCTGGCGCCAGCCCATCATCGACCAGCCCGAGGTCGGCATCCTGGGGATCATCGCCAAGGACTTCGGCGGGGTGCGCCACTACCTGATGCAGGCGAAGATGGAGCCGGGCAACCCCACCATCGTCCAGCTCTCCCCCACCGTGCAGGCGACCCACAGCAACTACACCGGCGTGCACAAGGGCGCGCCGGTCGCCTACCTGGAGTACTTCCTCGATCCGTCCCGGGGGCGTCCCGTCGCGGACGTGCTGCAGTCCGAGCACGGCGACTGGTTCAACCGGAAGTTCAACCGGAACACGATCGTGCTGGTCGACGAGGAGGTGCCGGTCGCCGAGAACTTCCGCTGGCTGACCCTCGACCGGATCGCCGCGCTGCTGCACCGCGACAACCTCGTCAACATGGACGCCCGCACGGTGCTCTCCTGCCTCCCCCTCCCCGTCTCGGGAGCGAGCGGGCTGATCTCCGTGGAGCACATCGAGGGCTGGCTGGCCGCGGAGCGGGCCCGCCGCTCGCTGCGGGTGCGGCGCGTCCCGCTGCGCGACACCGGGGGCTGGATACGGACCGCGCACGCGATCCGCCGGGTGCCGGACCGCCACTTCCGCGTGGTCGCGGTGGCCGTCGAGGCGGGCAGCCGCGAGGTGGCCCAGTGGACGCAGCCGCTGGTCGAACCCGTACGGCTGGGGCTGAGCGCCTTCGTGCTGCGGTACTTCTCGGGCGTGCCGCACCTGCTGGCCCGGGCCGGCGTGGAGGTCGGCTTCCAGGAGATCGCGGAACTCGCGCCGACGGTGCAGTGCACCCCGGAGCACCACCGCGGCCGCCCCCGCGGGCCCCGCCACCACTTCCTGGACGTCGTCGAGAACGCCGCGCCCTCCCGCGTCCGCTACTCGGCCCTGCACTCCGAGGAGGGCGGCCGCTTCCTGAACGCGGTGAGCCGCTACGCCATCGTGGAGGCGGACGGAGCGCAGGCGCCGTCCCAACCACCGCCCGGGTACTGCTGGGTGACGCCTGGTCAGCTCTCCGCGCTGGTGACCCGCGGCGGGCGGGTGAACGTCCAGGCCCGCACCCTGCTCTCGGCGCTGACCACGCGCGCCGTCCGACTCTGATCCCCCCGGCTCCGATCCCCCCGCAACGCCGTCCACGGGGTGCGGGACCGCCACCGCGCGACCGGTGGACCCGCCCCCGCCATGCCCCGAATTCCGCTGCCCCGTCCTTCACCAGGGAGAGCACGTCATGACGGACACCACCGCAACGACCGCCGTCCCCGACCGCGCCGAGATCCTCCGCCGGGCGCGCGAGGTGGCGCCGGTCCTGAGGAACAACGCGCCCTGGGGCGACGAGAACCGGCGCCTGTCGAAGGAGACCGTCTCGGTCCTGGCGGACGCCGGCCTGCTCCGCACCCGGATCCCCAGGCGCCTCGGCGGCTACGAGGTCGACATGCGCACCCAGGCCGAGCTCCTGGTGGAGCTGGCCCGCGCCGACGGCGCGGCGTCCTGGACGGCCGGCGTCTGGTCGATCAGCGCCTGGGTCGCCGCACTGTTCCCGGACGAGGTGCAGGACCGGGTCCTCGCCTCCCCGGACGCCCTGGTCAGCGGCATCATCAGCCCGACGGCCACCGCCGTCCCGGTCGACGGCGGCATCCTCGTCAACGGCTCCTGGAAGTTCAACAGCGGTGTCCAGCACAGCACCTGGGACACCAACGCGGCGGTCCTGCTCACCCCCGACGCGGCCCCCCGGCCCATCATGACGCTGATCCCGGTCTCCGACCTGGAGGTGGTCGACGACTGGCACACCGTGGGGCTGCGCGGGTCCGGCAGCGTCACCACGGTCGCGCGGGACGTCTTCGTCCCCGCGGAGCGCTACATCCCGATGGAGCCGGTCATGATCGGCGGCGGCGGGGCGGGCAGCAACGCCGGCTCGGAGATCTACCGGGCCCCGATCATGCCGACGGCCTGCGCGACGGTGAGCGCGACCGCCCTCGGCCTCGCGATCGCCGCGAAGGACGCCTTCTTCGAGCGCCTCCCCGACCGGCGGATCACCTACACCGACTACACCGACCAGCGCGAGGCGCCGCTGACCCACCTCCAGGTCGCGGAGGCCGCGGTGAAGATCGACGAGGCGGAGTTCCACTGCTACCGCCTCGCGGACCTCGTCGACGCGAAGAACGCCGCCGCCGAGCCCTGGACGCTGGAGGAGCGCGCCCTGGCCCGCCTGGAGACCGGCGCGGTCTGCGCGCGCGTCAAGGAGGCGGTGGACATCCTGGCCACCGCGAGCGGGGCGTCCTCGGTCTACCTGGACGTGCCGATCCAGCGGATCGAGCGGGACGTCCGGACCCTCCACCTGCACGCCGTCATGCACCCGAACACCAACCTGGAACTCTACGGTCGGCTGCTGTGCGGCCAGGCGCCGAACACCCAGTACCTCTGAACCGCCGGTGCGAGCGCGATGCCCGGCCGGAACGAAACGGGAGGCGAACTGTGCTGACGGAGGCCGCGAACGAGGCCGCGCGCCCGGACCTGTCCGCGCCGGTCAGCGAGGCGGGCCGCAGGCTGCTCGGCCTCGTCCGGGAGCAGGTGCCGGCGATCCGCGCCGACGCCGACGTACGGGACCGGACCGGCACCTTCCCGGTCGAGGTCTTCGAACGCTTCGCACGCGCCGGCGTGCTCGGCGGCACCGTCCCGGCGGAACTCGGCGGGCTCGGCGTGGACCGCCTCCACGACGTCGCCCTGGCGCTCCAGGAGGTGGCCCGGGCCGACGCCTCGACGGCGCTCGCCCTGCACGTCCAGTTCAGCCGGGGCCTGACGCTGGCGTACGAGTGGCGCAACGGCAAGCCGGAGGCGGCGGCGCTCGCCGAGCGGGTGCTGCGCGCCATGGCGACCGGCGAGGCGCGGGTGTGCGGCGCCGTCAAGGACCCCCCGGGCACCGTGACGCGGCTGGAGCCGGACGGCTCCGGCGGCTGGCTGCTCTCCGGCCGCAAGACGCTGGTGAGCATGGCCCCGGTGGCCACCCACTTCTTCGCCTACGCCCTGGTCGAGGCGGACGGCCGCACCTGCCTCGCGGCGCCCCTCGTCGCCCTCGGCACCCCCGGCCTGACCGTCCTGGACACCTGGGACGGCCTCGGGATGCGCGCCTCCGGCACCTGGGACATCGCCTTCGACCGCTGCCCCGTACCGGACACCGACGTGCTGGTGCGGGGCCCGGTCGGGGAACGCGGCGACGCCGCGCTGGCCGGGCAGACCGTCAGCTCGATCACCATGCTCGGCATCTACCTGGGCGTCGCCCGGGCCGCGCGCGACGCCGCCGTGGAGTGGCAGCGGGAGCGCCCCGGCGCGCCCGCCGCCGTCCGCACGCTCGTCGCCGAGGTCGAGGCCCGCCTGTACGCGGCGCGCGCCACCACCGCCGCGGCCCTGGCCGAGGCCGACGCGCTGACCGCCGGCGTGCCCGATCCGACCGTGCGCGGCCCCCGGATGATGACGGCGTTCCAGTGCGCGAAGCTGACGCTCAACCGGCTCGCGCCCGACATCGTCAACGACTGCCTCACCATCGTCGGCGGCGCCTCGTACGCCGGGAGTTCGAGCCTGGCCCGGCTCTACCGGGACGTCCGGGCCGGGTGGTTCATGCAGCCCTACACCTACCCCGACGCCGTCGACCACCTCAGCGCGCGGGCGCTGCGCATCGACCGGGACGACGACTACATGAGCACCCGCGCCGCCCGCCCCGCCGGGCGGCGCTGACCCACCGAGGAGGGCGCAGATGACAACGCGGGTATGGGACTACCTTCCGGAGTACCGGAACGAACGCGAGGACCTGCTCGACGCCGTCGAGACGGTGTTCGGCTCCGGGCAGCTGGTGCTCGGCGCGAGCGTGCGCGGCTTCGAGGCGGAGTTCGCCGCCTGGCACGGGCTGGACCACTGCGTCGGGGTCGACAACGGCACCAACGCCATCGTCCTCGGGCTGGAGGCGCTCGGCGTCGGGCCGGGCGACGAGGTCGTCACGGTGTCCAACACGGCCGCCCCGACCGTGGTCGCGATCGACGCCGTGGGGGCGGTGCCCGTCTTCGTCGACGTGCGCGAGGACGACTACCTGATGGACACCGACCTGCTCGCGGCGGCCGTCACCGACCGCACCAGGGCGATCGTCCCCGTCCACCTCTACGGCCAGTGCGTCGACATGGACGCGGTGCTCCGGGTGGCGCGCGACCACGGCCTGGCGGTCCTGGAGGACTGCGCCCAGGCGCACGGGGCACGCCACCGCGGCCGGACGGCCGGCACCATGGGCGACGCCGGCGCCTTCTCGTTCTACCCGACCAAGGTGCTGGGCGCGTACGGCGACGGCGGGGCCGTGGTCACCCGCGACCCGGACACCGACCGCGCGCTGCGGCGGCTGCGCTACTACGGGATGGAGGAGACCTACTACGTCGTCGACACCCCCGGCCACAACAGCCGGCTGGACGAGGTGCAGGCCGAGATCCTCCGGCGCAAACTGACCCGCCTGGACGCGTACATCGAGGGCCGCCGGAGCGTGGCGCGCCGGTACGAGGAGGCGCTCTCCGACCTCGCCGCCCCCGACGGCCTGGTGCTGCCCCGGACCACGCCCGGCAACGAGCACGTCCACTACCTCTACGTGGTGCGCCACCCGCGGCGCGACCTCGTCCTGAAGGAACTGCTCCGGCACGACATCGCCCTGAACATCAGCTACCCGTGGCCCGTCCACACCATGAAGGGGTTCCGCCACCTCGGCGTGGGCGAGGGCGCGCTGCCCGTGACCGAGCGGCTCGCCGGCGAGATCTTCTCGCTGCCGATGTACCCCTCGCTGCCCCCGGACCTCCAGGACCGGGTGATCGAGGCCCTGCGCGAGGTCCTGGCCGGGCTCTGACCTCCCGCTCCCCCGCGCCCGCAGCCGCAGCCGTGCCGACGACGATGACGATGGAGGCCCGACGATGACCGACCGGATCGACACCGCGCCGCCCGCCCCGCCCGCCCCACCGCACCCGTGCCGGATCTGCGGCGCGGCGACCGAGGAGTTCCTCGACCTCGGCCGCCAGCCGCTCTCCGACGCCTTCCCGGCGCGGACGCCCGTCGCCGACGAGTTCTTCTACCGGCTCCGGGTCGCCCGCTGCACCGCCTGCACCATGGTGCAGCTGGTCGACGAGGTGCCCAGGGAGCGGATGTTCCACGAGGACTACCCGTACTACTCGTCCGGGTCGGCCGTGATGCGCGAGCACTTCGCCCGCACCGCCGGCGAGTTCCTGGCCTCGGAACTGGCCCGCGACGGCGCCTTCGCCGTCGAGATCGGCTGCAACGACGGGGTGATGCTCCGGACCGTCGGCGAGGCCGGCGTCCGCCACCTGGGCTTCGAACCCTCCCGCAAGGTCGCCGAGGTCGCGCGCGCAGCCGGCGTGCGGGTACGCGGCGACTTCTTCGAGGAGGCGACCGCGGCCGACGTCCGGCGCGCGGAGGGCCCCGCCGACGTGATCTACGCGGCCAACACCATCTGTCACATCCCCTACCTGGAGTCCGTCTTCCGCGGCGTCGACGCGCTGCTCGCGCCCGACGGCGTCTTCGTCTTCGAGGACCCGTACTTCGGCGACGTCGTCGAGAAGACCTCCTTCGACCAGATCTACGACGAGCACTTCTACCTCTTCACCGCGCGCTCCGTCCACGCGATGGCCGAACGCTTCGGCTTCGAGCTCGTCGACGTCCGCCGACTGCCGGTGCACGGCGGGGAGATCAGGTACACCCTCGCCCGGCCCGGCACCCGGCGCCCCTCGCCGGCCGTGGGCGAGCTGCTCGCCCACGAGGAGGAGCGGCGGCTCGCGGCCCTGGACACCCTGCGCGGCTTCGCCGACGCCGTGGCGGCGGTCCGGGACGACCTGCTCGCGCTGCTCACCCGGCTCCGCGACGAGGGCCGCACGGTGGTGGCCTACGGCGCGACGGCCAAGAGCGCGACGGTCGCCAACTACTGCGGCATCGGCCCCGACCTGGTCTCCTTCGTCTGCGACACCACCCCGGCCAAGCAGGGCCGCCTGACCCCCGGAACGCACATCCCGGTGCGCCCCGCCGAGGCGTTCGCCGACCCGTACCCGGACTGTGCGCTGCTCTTCGCCTGGAACCACGCGGACGAGATCATGGCCAAGGAGACCGCATTCCGCGAGGCCGGCGGCCGGTGGATCCGCTACGTCCCCGAGGTACGCGTCGACTGACCGCGGCCCACCCGGCCGGGGAGCGGCCCTCCCCGGCCGGCCCGCGAGGAGAGGAGTGCCATGGACGTACGGGAGTTGGCGGTCGAGGGCGCGCTGGAGTTCACCCCGCGCGTCTTCCCCGACGACCGGGGGGAGTTCCTGTCCGGCTACCAGGAGGCGGACTTCCGCGCGGCCACCGGGAGAACGCTGTTCGCCGTCCGACAGGCCAGCCACAGCCGGTCGCGGAGCGGGGTGCTCCGCGGGGTGCACTACACGGCCACCCCGCCCGGCTGCGAGAAGTACGTGACGTGCCCGCGCGGGCGGGCCCTGGACGTCGTCGTCGACCTGCGGGTCGGGTCCCCGACCTTCGGGCGGTGGGACTCCGTCGAGCTCGGCCCGGACCGGTACCGCGCCGTGTACCTGCCCGTGGGCGTGGGGCACCTGTTCCTCGCGCTGGAGGACGACACCGTCGTGTCCTACCTGCTGTCACAGGAGTACGTCCCGCGCAACGAGCTGGCGCTGTCGCCGTTCGACCCCGTGCTGGCCCTGCCCGTCCCCGAGGCGTCCCGGACGCTCCTCTCGGCGCGCGACCGGGACGCGCCGTCGCTCGCCGAGGCCCGCTCCGCCGGGCTGCTGCCCGACTACCGGGAGTGCCGGCGGGCCGGGTCCGGAGGGCGGTGATCGGCTAGCCTGGACCGCAACGCTGGGGAGGTCCGGGTGGCGGTCGTCGTCGAGGAACTGCTGCGCCGGTCGGCGCCGCGCGCGCTCGGCCTGCTCACCCGCCGCCACCCCACGCAGTTCGACCACTGCGAGGACGCCATGCAGGAGGCGCAGCTCGCCGCGGTCGTGCAGTGGCCGAGGGACGGGGTGCCGGACGACCCGGTCGCCTGGCTCCTCACCGTCGCCACCCGCCGCCTCCAGGACGTGATCCGCAGCGAGAGCGCCCGGCACCGGCGCGAGGCCGTGGTGGTGGCCCGGTCGGCCGCCGGCGAGCCGGCCGTCCCCCCGGCCGACGAGGCCGGCCCGGGCGACACCGACGACACCCTGCGCCTGCTGTTCCTCTGCTGCCACCCCGAGCTCTCGCCGCAGGCCCAGGCCGCGCTGACGCTCCGTGCGGTCGGCGGGCTGACCACCGCGGAGATCGCCCGTGCCTTCCTGGTGCCGGAGGCCACCATGAGCCAGCGGATCCGGCGGGCGAAGCAGCGGGTGAAGGAGGTCGGGGGCGGGTTCCGGATGCCCGTCGGCGAGGAGGGCGCCGCGCGGGTGCAGGTGGTCCTCCAGGTGCTGTACCTGATCTTCAACGAGGGGCACACCGCGTCCAGCGGGTCGAACGTGGTGCGCCCGGACCTGACGGCGTGGGCGCTGCGCCTGGTCCGCGACCTGCACCGCGCCCTGCCGCAGGAGGGCGAGGTGGCGGGGCTGCTCGCGCTGATGCTGCTGACCGAGGCCCGGCGGGACGCCCGCTCCGCACCGGACGGCGCGCTCGTCCCACTCGCCGACCAGGACCGGACCCGGTGGGACCGGGACGCGATCGCGGAGGGGGTCGCCCTGGTGGCCCGGACCCTCGAACGCTTCGGGCCGGGCCCGTACCGCTTGCAGGCCGCGATCGCCGCCCTGCACGCGGAGGCGCCCGGCGTCGCGGAGACGGACTGGCCGCAGATCCTGATGCTGTACCGCATCCTGGAGCGCATCGCGCCGAGCCCGGTGGTCACGCTCAGCCGTTCGGTGGCGACGGCCATGGTCCACGGCCCGCTCGCCGGGCTGGAGGTGCTCGCCGAGGTCGCGGACGACCCCGCGCTGGCGCAGAACCACCGGGTCGACACCGTCCGGGCCCATCTGCTGGAACTCGCGGACCGCCCCGCCGAGGCCGGGGCCGCCTACGAGGCCGCGGCGCGGCGCACCGAGAGCGACCCCGAGCGGCGCTACC
>NZ_JBSFJC010000195.1:0-10687 GCF_053597855.1 Kitasatospora sp. NPDC001225 | reverse complement strand
GGCGCCGTAGCCGCAGAACCGCCGTTCGAGGACGGCGATCCGGAGACCGGGGTCGGCCTTCTTCAGGTAGTAGGCCGTCCAGAGCCCGGTGTACCTGTCGCTGCCGTGCTTGGAGGTGAAGTAGCCGTCGGCGGTGGGGTACTTGCGGCAGGCGCTCTCGCCGTCGGTGGTGTCGTCCTCGCGGCCGACGACGCGGGCCTCGGCCTTCGGGTCGGAGCAGGGGACCACGTCGATGTCGGGGTTGCTGTCGACGACGCCGGGCAGGGCGGCGGCGATCGGGTTGTTGTTGTGGATGCAGTCGCCGGCCTTGGCGAACTCGGGGTCGCGCTTGGCCATGACGACGATCAGCGGGATCAGGACCGCCGGGACGAGCAGGCCGGCGATGGCGGGCCGCAGGTACACCGGCTTGCCGGGGTCCGCCGGCGGACAGGGCGCGAAAAACTTGGATCGGGGGACCTCGGGAGCGCTTGGAACGGCCCCGTACGCGGCCCCGGCGGGGGCGGGGCCGCGCTCCGGCGGGCGTCCGGGACCCCTGCGGCGGGCGCCCGCGGGCAGGCGCTCACGCGCCCGCCTGCGCCCTCGGCAAACAGGCTCTGACCTGGCATTATGCCGAAATTCGCCTAGGCTGTGGAGCTCTGCCGGACACCTTCGGAGGGGACATCGTGAACGAGGAGAAGACCGGGTACGAGGCCGCCCGCATCCAGGTGTGGGAGGGCCTGGAAGCCGTACGGAAGCGGCCCGAAATGTACATCGGCTCGACCGGTGAACGCGGCCTGCGCCAGCTGGTGTTCGAGGTCGCCGACCGGGCGGTGAAGGAGGTCCTGGCCGGGTGCGCCAGCCGCGTCGAGGTCACCCTCACCTCCGACGGTGGCGTGCGCGTCGCCGACGACGGCCCGGGCGTCCCCGTCCGCGGGGCGGAGGGCACCGGTGAGCCCGACCTCGACACCCTGCTGACCCGTCTGAACGCCGGAGCGGGGCCCGGTCGCGGCCGCAGCGACCTGGCGCTCGGGCACTGGGCCGCGGGCCCGGCCGCCGTCAACGCCCTGTCGGACCGGATGACGGCCGAGGTGCGGCGCGAGGGGGTGCGCTGGGAACGGGAGTACGCGCGCGGCACGGCCGTCACCCCGCTCACCGACGCGGGCCCGGCGACCGGCAGCGGGACCGTCCTCACCTTCTGGCCGGATGCCGAGGTCTTCGGGACAGCGCTGCTCTCCTTCGACGACCTGGCGGACCGATTCCGTGAACTGGCCTTCCTGAACCGCGAGTTGGACATCTCACTGACCGACCGGCGCGGGCCCGGCGAGCCCAGGTCCGAGCGGTTCCACTCCCCCGGCGGGGTACGGGAGTTCGTCGCATTCCTCGACAACCGGGACACGGCCCGGGACACAGCGTGGGACACAGCCCGGGACGCGGCGCCCGCCGCCACGGGCACCCTCGCCTTCGAGGGCGAGGACCCGCGGATGGCGGGGACGGTGGAGGTGGCCCTGCGCTGGCGCGCCGACGGCGAGGAGCGGGTCCGGAGCTTCGCCAACAGCCGGCCCACCCCGCGCGGCGGCACCCATGAACTCGGTTTCCGCGACGGGGTGGCGGCCGCGCTCGACGCGTACGCGCGCAAGCGGCTCCGGCCGGCCCCGGCGGAACCCTGCCTGAGTGCCGGGCAGGCCTGGGCGGGCCTGACGGCGGTCGTGTCGGTGAAGCTCGACGAGCCCGAGTTCCACGGCTCCACCCTGGACGTGCTCGGCAACACCGCCGTGCGCGCCTGCGTCGCCGAGGCCGTCCGACGCCACCTGGATGCCTGGCTGGAGGAGCACCCGCAGCAGGCCGCGGCCGTCGTCGAACGCCTCGTCCGGGGCGCCTGAGCGGCACCCGGCCCCGCCGCCTCCCTCAAGGCGGCGGGACCGGGAGGCCAAGGGCCGTCAGGCCGGGCGGATGCCCGGGTTGCCGGCCTCGGTGGTGAAGGAGGCGGCGGTGGACAGGGTGCCGCCGGGGCGGGTGATGTGGGAGACGACGCGGTAGTCGGCGCGGGCCCGGTGGCGGTCCAGGGTGAGCACGGTGTAGCCGCGGCGCCCGTCGTAGAACTTCATGTGCGGGTTGGCCGCCATGAGGTTGCCCCAGTTGGACGGCTTCTCCTCGCCGTCGCCGTCGCTGCTGATCGAGGTGCCGACGAACTCCACGCCCACCGTGCGGGAGTTGGGGTCGTTGAAGTCGCGCTTGACGTCCAGGGCGTAGGCCACGTGGACGTCGCCGGTGAGCAGCACCAGGTTCTTGACGCCGGACTGGTCGACGGCCTTCAGGAAGCGCTCGCGGGCGGCGGGGTAGCCGTCCCAGGCGTCCATGGAGAGCTTGGAGCGCTCGGCGGTGGTGTTCTTGCGGCGGGAGAAGACGACCTGCTGGGGGACGACGTTCCAGGTGGCCTTGGAGTGGCGCAGGCCGTCGGCGAACCAGCGTTCCTGGGTGGCGCCCATGAGGGTGCGCTTGGGGTCGTCGGACTCGGGGGTGGGGTACTGCCAGCCGTCGCCGTTGGCCTGGTCGTCGCGGTACTGGCGGGTGTCGAGGATGTCGAACTGGGCCAGCTGGCCGTAGTGGACGCGCCGGTAGAGGGTCAGTTCGGTGCCGCGGGGCTGGGGCATGCGCAGCGGCTGGTTCTCCCAGTAGGCGCGGTAGGCGGCGGCGCGGCGGGCGACGAAGGGGGCCGGGTCCTGGTTCTTCTCGGGGATGCCGGCGGCGTAGTTGTTCTCGACCTCGTGGTCGTCCCAGGTGACGTACCAGGGGTGGGCGGCGTGGGCGGCCTGGAGGTCGGGGTCGTTCTTGTAGAGGGAGTAGCGCAGCCGGTAGTCCTCGAGGGTGGTGGTCTCGTGGTTGAAGTGGGCGGCGAGGGTGCGGTCGGTGTACTTGCGGTCGCCGCCGGCGGCGTCGATGCCGTACTCGTAGATGTAGTCGCCGACGTGGAAGACGGCGTCCAGGTCCTCGCCCGCGAGGTGGCGGAAGGCGGTGAAGTAGCCGTCCTCGTAGGCCTGGCAGGAGACGAAGGCGATGCGGGCGCTGTCGAGCTTGCGGCCGCGCGGCGGGGCGGTGCGGGTGCGTCCGACGGGGCTGGCCCAGGTGCCGACGGTGAAGCGGTACCAGTAGGTGCGGGCGGCGTCGAGGCCGTCGACGTCGACGTGGACGGCGTAGTTGAACTCGGCGTGGGCGCGGGCGGTGCCGCGGCGCTCGACGCGGCGGAACTTCTCGTCGCGGGCGATCTCCCAGCCGACCCGGACGGAGCCGGTGGGCGGCAGGCCGGCGCCGGGCTCCAGCGGGCGGGGGGCCAGGCGGGTCCAGAGCACGACGGCGTCGGAGGTGGCGTCGCCGGAGGCCACGCCGAGGGTAAAGGGATCGTCGCCGATGGCGCGCGGGGCGATCTCGTTGTCGGCGGCGTGCGCGGAGGGCAGGTTGACGCTGAAGGCGAGCGCGGCGGCGGCCGAGGTGACGGTGAGGAAGCGGCGCCGGTCCAGGCGGGAGGCGGCCTCGCGCAGCATCCGGTCGGGCGTGGGGTGGTCGTCGGGGCGGGTCATGGGGGTGGTGGCCTTTCGCTGCTCGGGGGGTGTGCGAAGGGAATTGGAGTGGACCGCCCCGTACGGCGGGGGTCGGGATTCCGGCAGCAGAGTGATCATCCGGTGCGAGAGCCGTGAAGGTCCGGCAGTTCCGGCGGATCCCCCCGAACAGGGGTGAAAGGGATCAGACGACTTCCAGGTTGGCCATCATCCCCATGTCCTCGTGCTCGGCGTTGTGGCAGTGGAAGAGGTAGCGGCCGCGGTAGCCGTCGAAGCGGGTGATGATCTCCGCGGACTCCCCCGGGCGCAGCGAGACGGTGTCCTTGAGGCCGGCGTCGTGGGGCAGTGGGGGTCGGCCGCCGCGGGTGAGGACGCGGAAGCCCACCAGGTGGAGGTGGACGGGGTGGTGGACGTCGGCGATCAGGCGCCAGATCTCGGTGTCGCCGAGGGGGACGGTGACGTCGGTGCGGGCGGGGTCGAAGGGGCGGCCGCCGATGAGCCAGCCGTGGCCGCCGTTCATGCGGCCGGCGCGGAAGGCGAAGTCCCGTGTGCGGACGGCGTCTTCGCGCCGCCAGTCGGGCAGGTCGGTGGCGAGGCGGGGCGGGATGCGGCTGTCGTCGGCGGGGGCGGGGCGGGCGATGCGGAAGGCCATGACGTCGCGGGTGCGGCCGGTGCCGAGGCGGTTGACGATCCGGACCAGGGAGCCGACGGGGGCGGGGGCGAAGTCGACGACGAGGTCGTAGCGTTCGGCGGGGGCGACGGGCAGGCTCCGGTGGGTGACGGGGGCGGCGAGCAGGCCCTGGTCGGCGCCGATCTGGACGAGGTCGAGGCGGCGGCCGTCCTCGGTGCGGGCTTCGAGTTCGTAGTGGCGGGCGTTGGAGGCGTTGAGCAGGCGCAGGCGGTGGCGGGCGGCGTCGGTCTCGTGGACGGGCCAGGGGGCGCCGTTGACGAGGACGACGTCGCCGAGGACGCCGGCGAGGTGGGGTTCGGTGACGCCGGGGCGGTCGCGCAGGGCGGGGTCGAGGGAGGGGTAGGTCAGGGCGCCGTCGGCGGTGAAGGCGCGGTCGGTGATCATCAGGGGGATCTCGTGGGGGCCGGCGGGCAGGCCGAGGGCGTCCTCGGCGTCGTCGCGCACGATGTGCAGGCCGGCGAGGCCGCGCCAGAGGGCGGGGGCGGTGAAGTCCATGCGGTGGTCGTGGTACCAGAGCAGGGTGGGGCGCTGGTCGTTGGGGAAGGTGTAGTCGCGTCGCAGGCGGCTGGTGACGGCGCGGGGGTCGGCCATGCCCGTACCCGTGCCGCCCGCGTGGCCGCCCGCGCTGTCCATGCCGGGCATGCCGGGCATGCCGGGCATGGTCTGGGGGGTCTGGGGCCAGGCGGCGGGCAGGACGAGGTCGGTGGGGTAGCCGTCGGAGTCCGCGGGGGTGCGGCCGCCGTGCAGGTGGACGACGGTGGGCACCGGCAGTTCGTTGCGGTGGGTGACGGTGACGGGCCGGCCGCGGCGGGCCTCGATGGTGGGGCCGGGGAAGGAGCCGCCGTACGTCCACAGCGGGGTGCGCAGGCCGGGCAGGATCTCGGCGCTGGTCTCGCGCTGGACGATCTCGTAGCGGTCGGTGCCGCCGTCGGTGGAGACGGGCCTGGCGACGGCGGGCAGCGGCAGCGGCACCTGGTAGGGGGGCGGCAGGGCGGCGGCGGTGCGCAGTTCGGCGCCGGTGGTGGCGGGGCGGCGGGCGAGGGCGGCCGCGCCGGCCAGCGAGGCGGTGGTGAGCAGGCCGAACGCTCCGCCGATGCCGAGGATTTGACGGCGCGTCAGGTTGACGTGGGGTTCAGGCACGGTCGTCGTCCTCCCGGCGGAGGGGCCGGCGCGGGGGCAGCGGGGTACGCCACAGGGCGATGGTGAGCACGGCGAGGCCGGCGATGGTCGCCACGCCCAGCGGCAGGTGCAGCCACAGGGCGCCTTCCGTTCCGGCGACGTACTGCGCGGTCTCGGCCGCGACCGCGGCGAGGGTGGCGGCCGCCGGCCAGGAGCGGCGCAGCCGGATCCACACCACGAGGGCGGCGACCAGCTGCAGGTAGCCGAGGGCGGTGACGGCGTTGGCGCCGGCGGTGTGCCAGCCCAGGGCGTCGTAGTCGCCGCTGAGGTAGACGCCGGCGAAGACGGGCTGGCCGAAGGCGGCGGCGGTGTGGACGGCGGCCACGGCGCGCAGGGTCCGTCCGGCGGGCCCGGTCCGCTCCCCCGGGTCGGCCCCTGCCCGCGGCCCGGTCCGCTCCCCTGTGGCGGACCGGGCCTCGGGCTCCGGTGGGGTCTGGTGGGCGGCGGTGGCCATGGCGCGGGGTCCTTCCTCGTACAGGGCGTCCGGGCCGGCGCACCGCTGCGGGCGGTGCGCGGCCCGTCCCTGACGCTATGTCCGCCCGGCTATCCTGTCTAAGATCAATATCGCTATGGCGTTATGACCGCTGGGGCATGGGGGCTTTCGTGGACCTGAACACGCTCGCGCAGTTCCTGGCGGTGGCGCGGCTGGAGCACCTGAGCCGGGCGGCGGAGGAACTGCGCGTCGCCCAGCCGTCGTTGAGCCGCTCCATCGCCCGGCTGGAGGCCGAGCTGGGCACCCCGCTGTTCGAGCGCGGCGGGCGGCTGCGGCTGAACGCGGCCGGGCAGCTGTTCCGCGGCTACGTCGAGCGTTCGCTCGGCGAACTGGAGGCGGGCCGGCGGGCGGTGGCGGAGGCCGCCGGGCAGGGGCTGGGCACGGTGCGGCTGGCCTCGGAGACCTTCCTGGCCTTCAGCGGGCCGCTGGCCGCGTTCAAGCGCGGCCACCCGGGGGTGGAGGTCGAACTGCACCAGCTGCCCGCGCGGGAGACGGCCCGGCGGCTGCGGGCCCAGGACGTCGACCTCGCCGTCGTCTCCCAGCCGATCACCGCCGAGGGCCTGGAGTCGGTGCTGCTGCTGGACGAGGAGGTGGGGCTGGCCGTCGCCCCCGGCCACCCGCTGGCCGGGCGCACCGCGGTCGGCGTCGACGACCTCGCCGACCAGCCGTTCATCGCCGCCCGCCCCGGGCACTGGCAGCGCCGCCTGCTGGAGCGGCTGTTCGCCGCCCGCGGCCTGGAGCCGCGGATCGTCTGCGAGAGCGACGAGGCCGGCGCCATCGCCGAGCTGATCAGCGCGGGCCTGGGCATCGGCCTGGTGCCCGCGCTCTCCCGGCGCACCGCCACCCGCCTGCCGCTGGTGTGGGTCGGCGTCGACGACCCCGACTGCCGGCGCTCCCTGACCCTGTTCTGGGCCTCGGACACGCGCCTGCCCGCCGGCGCCCGCCGGCTGCGCGAGGCGATCGCGGGCTGGGACTGGGCGCGGAGCGGGCAGGCGCAGCGGGGCTTCTGACGACGGGCGCCGCGGGCGGACGTCGCGGCCGGTCCCCGCGGGCGGTGGTGCTAGAGCTTGGCGGCCGAGAAGGTGTCGCACTGGGCGAAGTCGCCGCCGCGGTAGCCGGTGGTGAACCAGGCCTTGCGCTGCTCGGCGGAGCCGTGCGTCCAGGCCTCCGGGTTGATCCGGCCGGTGGCCTGCTGCTGGATGCGGTCGTCGCCGACCGCGGCGGCCGCGTCCAGGCCCTGGGCGATGTCCTGGTCGGTGAGCGAGGCGATCAGCGGACGGCCGGTGGAGGCCTGCGGGGTGGTGGTGGCGTGGTGCGCCCACACCCCGGCGTAGCAGTCGGCCTGCAGCTCCAGGCGGACCGAGCCGCTGGCGGCGCCCTGGCGGTCGTTGCCGACCTTCTGCATGGCGCCGGTGAGGGTCTGGATGTGGTGGCCGTACTCGTGGGCGACGACGTAGGACTCGGCGAACGGGCCGCCCTTGGCGCCGAAGCGGGCGGACAGCTCGTTGAAGAAGCCCAGGTCGAAGTAGGCCTTCTTGTCGCCGGGGCAGTAGAACGGGCCCACCGCCGAGGTCGCCGGGCCGCAGGCGGTGGAGACCTGGCCGGTGAACAGCACCGTCTCGGCGTTCTTGTACGGGATCTTGGCGGCGCGCGGCAGCTCGGTGCGCCAGAACTCCTGGAGGCTGTTGGTGACGGCCACGATCCGGCAGTCCTGGCGCTTGTTGGCGTCGGCGCCGGTCTTGCAGGCCTGCTGCACCTCGCCGGCGGTGCGGGTGCCGGTGGAGGAGTTGGAGGAGCCGGAGCCGGAGGACAGGCCCAGCAGCTGCGGGTCGACGCCGAGGACGACCGCGAACAGCACCGCGAGCAGGCCCACGGCCCCGCCGCCGATGGCGACCTTCCCGCCCGGGATGCCGCGCCGGTCGTCCACCTGCGAGGTGTCGAGGTCGCCCTGGTCGTCGAACTGCATGTGCCCCTGCCTGCCCGCTTCTGTCGGTCTCTGGCGATCGGTCGATCAGTCGATCTGTCGGTCGGTCGATCGGTCGGTCGGTCGCTTTGTGCGCTCTGGTGACGGTCTGTGCCGTCACGGCCCGGCCCAGCCTACGGGCCCCGGCCCGCCTCGTCGCGCAGCGGGGCCTTCCGATGCCGGTGCGGGCGTCAGGCGGGGGCGGGGGCGCCGACGACGCGCAGCAGTTCCAGGCGGGAGGCGGAGTCGCTGCCGGGCGCGGCGGTGTGCACCAGCAGCAGCTGGTCCTCGCCGCCGGCGGCCAGCACCTCGCACTCCAGGTCCAGCGGCCCGACCACCGGGTGCAGGAGCCGTTTGCGGCCGCTGCGCCGCCGGGCGACCTCGTGGCGTTCCCAGTGGGCGGTGAACTCGCCGCCGTCGGCGAGGAGTTCGTCGAGGAGCTCGGCGGCGCGGCGGTCGCCGGGGCGGGCGGTGCGGGCGGCGCGCAGGGCGGCGACGTGGGCGCGGGCGAGGTCGTCGTGGTCCTCGGCGGGGAACAGCGTGCGGGTGTCGGGGTCGGTGAACCAGCGCAGCAGGAGGTTGCGGCGCTCGGGCGCCAGGGCGGTGTGGTCCCCGAACAGGGCGGCCGACATGGCGTTCTGCGCGAGGACGTCGCCGAGGTCGGAGACCACCTGGGCGGGCGTGTCGTGCAGCCGGTCGAGGATGAGCAGCAGTCCGGGGCGCACGTGGCCGAGCGGGCCGTGCCGGCGCGGGGGCTCGTGCCCGGCGAGGCGGAACAGGTGGTCGCGTTCGTCCTCGCTCAGCCGCAGGGCCCGGGCCAGGGCGGCGAGCAGCTGCGGTGAGGGCTGGGGGCCGCGGCGCTGTTCCAGGCGCGCGTAGTAGTCGACGGACAGCCCGGCGACCTGTGCCACCTCCTCCCTGCGCAGTCCGGGTGTGCGCCGCCGCGCCCCGGGCGGCAGCCCGAGGTCGGCGGGGGCGAGCCGGGCCCGGGCCCGGGTGAGGAAGTCGGCCAGCGCCGTTCGGTCGATCATGCCCCCAGCATGGCCCGCCGGGGCGCGGCGCAGCCAGGGATCGCCGGTCCCCGGCTGCCGGGACGCCGCCCGCTCCCGTGCCGCGCCTTCCCGGCCCGCGCGCGTCCCGCCGGTAGCGTGGACCGGCAGAACTTCCCCTGAGAGAACGGATGGTGACGGAATGTCGGACGAGGCGAAGCGCCGCATCTTCGCGATGCTGGACACCGACGGCGACGGCGTGATCTCCCACGACGAGTACCTCGCCCGGGTCGACCGGGCGGCCTCGGCCTTCGGACGCGGCCCGTACGACCCGCTGGTGGCCGCGGCCCGCGCGACCCACGAGGAGGTCTTCCGGCAGATGGACGGCGACGGGGACGGCGGCGTCACCTTCGAGGAGTACCGCGCCTGGGCCGGTCACGAGGCCTTCGAGGAGACCTGTCGGCCTGCGCTCGGCTCGCTGTTCGACCTCGCCGACGGCGACGGCGACGGGCGTGTGACCCGCGGGGAGTTCGCCCGGCTGCGCGCGGCGAGCGACAACCCGCCGGAGGGGGCCGCCGCCGCGTTCGACGCCCTCGACACGGGCGGCGAGGGCACCGTGGAGCGCGCCGTCTACCTGGTGGCGATCCACGACTTCCTCACCACCGGCTCCTCCCCCATGGCCGGCGCCTACGGTGACGGCCACCCCGGCCCGCGGGAGCCCGCCGTCCGCTGACCTGGCTCCCGGCGGTCGGTGCGGGCGTCGGCGGTCGGTGCGGCCGGTGCAGGTGTCGGCGGGTGTCGGCGGCCGGGAGCCCGCCCGGGCGCCCCGTGGCCCCAGCCGGGGATCGGCGGTCCCTGGATCGGGAGGTCTCTGCCGCGCCCCTCGCGCCGCGGGCAGGGTGGTGGGCGTCGGAGGAAGCGACTCCCTGGAGGAGACGGGCGATGGCGAAGATCCTGGTGACGGGCGCGACGGGTTCGGTGGGCAGCCGGCTGGTGCCGCGGCTGGTGCGGTGGGCGGGGGCGGAGGGCTCCTCGGTGCGGGTGCTGGTGCGCGACGCGGCGAGGGCCCGGGGCCTGGACGGGGTGGAGGTGGTGGTCGGCGACCTGTGCGAACAGGGCGACCGGGCGCGGGCGTTGGACGGGGCCGACGTGGTGCTGAACGTGGCGGCGGCGCTGCGCGGGGTGCCGGACGGGACGGCGTGGGCGGTCAACCGGGACGCGGCGGTGGCACTGGGGAGGGAGGCGGCGAAGGCCGGGGTCGCGCGCTTCGTCCACACCAGTACCAACCTGGTGTACGGGCGGGGGCTGGGCCGCCCCGCCGTGGAGGGCGACCGGACGGCGCCGGATCCGGCGTGGGGGGTGTACGCGGCGTCCAAGGCGCGGGCGGAGGAGGGGCTGCGCGCGCTCGGGGACGAACTGCCGCTGGTGGTGGCCCGGTTGGCGTTCGTGTACGGGGACGGCGATCCGCACCTGGCGCAGTCGCTGAACTGGGCCGCGCACTGGCCCGCGCACCAGCGCCTGGCGGTGGTGCACCACGCGGACGTGGCGCGGGCGCTGTGGCGCGCGGTGACGGTGCCCGGCGTCGAGGGGCGCACGTACAACGTCGGCGACGACGCGCCGCTGACGGCCTGGGACCTGTACGCGCTCAACGGGCGGGTCCACCCCGGCGGTTCGCCGGACGCCCCGTTCGACCCGTGGGAGGGGCAGGTGTCGACGGCGGCGGCGCGCCGGGAGCTGGGCTGGCGTCCGCTGTACACCGGGGCCAACTACGTCCTGGACGAGCTGCAGCGCTTCCTCGGAGCCTGACCCGCCCCCGCGTAGCGGGCTGGGGGGACGCCG
>NZ_JBSFJC010000194.1:0-10846 GCF_053597855.1 Kitasatospora sp. NPDC001225 | reverse complement strand
CGAGGCCGCGGGCCAGGTCGTCGCCGAGCGCCAGGGCGGTGAGCGGCCGGGTGGTGAGCGCGGCGAGCAGGAAGCCGGCGCCGAGGACGGGGGTGGCCGGGGCGGAGGCGTGCGGAGCACCGGCCGGACACCTCATTGGGTAACCTTGAGATTACGGAGAGATTTCGGAAAGGTAAACCACTATGGGGTGATCGTGATGCCTCCCCTCCCAACCTCCTCCCCTTCCCTGACCGCTTCCTCCTCCCTGACCGCGACGCCGACGACCACGCCCCGAGCGGGGCCGTTGCGCCTGTTCGTCCGCCAGCCGTTGACCCGTTCCGGCCCGGGCGACCGGGACGTGGTGCAGAGCGTGGTCGACCTGGCCACCGACCCAGGGGTGGCGAGCGGCCCGGTGACCCTGCTGCCCTACCCCGCCGCCCAGCACGCGGGAACGTTCAAGGAGGCCTTCACCGAGGAGACCGGCCTGGCGTTCACGCCGGCGGCGTTCCGCGCCTGGCGGCTGGGCCTGCTCGACAGCGCCCACGCGATGCTGGTGGTGCGCACCGAGCTGAGCGAGTCCGGCGCCTACGAGGTGGCCTACAACGTCCACGCCGGGCCCCGGCTGCCCGTCTTCTTCGCCGTCCACGCCTCCTGCCCGATCAGGACGACCCTCCTGCAGGACCTGGCCCCGCTGGTGGACGCCCGCTACCACTCCTTCACCCGTGCCGGGGAACTGGCCGGGCCGCTGCACTCGTTCCTGGTCGCCGCCCGCCGAAGGGGACGGTCGGCATGATCTCCCTCGCCTCCCGCCCCGCGTCCGGCGGCCACCCCCGGGAGGTGGCGGAGTGGGACGCACGGCGCCACCTCGGGTGCGCGGCGCGAATGCTCCAGGTGCCCGACACGGCCTGGCCGCAGCAGCAGGACGCGGCCTGGGCCACCCTCCGGGAGGCCGTCCGCACCGCCCTGTCCGCGCTGGCCGCGGCCCGGGTGCCGCCCGGACCGCGCCGCCTGGTCCTGCTGCGCGAGACCGTCGGCAGCGCCCGCGCGACGGGGCTCTCGGCCCACATGGCCGTCTACCAGCAGCAGGCCGCCACCGCCCACCCCGGAGCCGGCGAGACCGCGCTCCGGCACCATCCGGCGGGAGTCCGCGCCGAGCGGCGCCCTTCCGCTCCTCCGCCGCCCGGAGCGGACCCGAGGATCCTCGGGACGAGGACCGGCGCCCGGCCGCGCGGGGGACCTGCCGTCGATCACCCGGTGGTACGTCGTGTGGTGTACTGCGGCGGTGAGCACTGAGTACGAACTTGGTCGGGCGGTCGCCAGTCGTGAGCTGGTCTTCACCGCTGCGGACGGCACGCGGGTGCCGGTGCTGTTGGAAGTCGGGGTGCCGTCCCGCGATCCGGAGGGGCCGGACTGGTACTGCCCGTACCGGATCACGGGGCACCCTGGCGTCGCCGACCGCGTGACGGCGATCTTCGGCGTCGACTCGCTGCAGGCGCTACAGCTCGCCCTCACCTGTCTCCCCGACGAGTTGAGCGACGCGGCCGGGCTGACCTTCCTGGGCGGGACGGACCTGATGCTGGGGAGCGGGGGTTCGTGAGGGCGGAAGCCTGACGGATCGGGGGCCGGGCCCGGGCGGTCAGGACGGTGCGGCCGCCGAGGAGGCGACGGCGGCGGCGAAGTCGGGGTGCACGCCGAGCTGGGCGAGCATGACGCTGAGCCCGACGTAGCAGTTGAACTCCTTGACCTTCCCGTTCTCGACGTACCAGAAGTCGGCGGTGGGGATGCTGAGTCGGGCGCCGGGCGCCCGGACGGTGCCGGCGGGCGTCTCGAAGGGGCCGGTGACGGTGCCCTCGATCGTCAGCTCGACGGCGACCACGTCGCCGATGACGTGGACCCGGTGGAGTTCGCGGTGGATGTCGGGTGCCAGGGCTGCCATGAAGACGACCTGGTCGCCGAGGTGTTCGCCGCGGTAGCTCTCGCCCGCGACGACGTTGTTGAACACCCCGTCCTCGGCGAACTCGTCGATGAAGCCCGGTACGTCGAGGACGTGGCCCTCGGCCGCGTGGTAGGCGGCCCGCACCACGGCTTCCGCGTCGGTGGTCATCGCACTTCCCCTTCCATGAAAGCAATCAAATGCTTGCTTGAAATTATGGGAGCGCCATGGCGAGTGGTCAAGCATTTGCTTGAATGGTTCTGGTCGGACGGGGGTCCGTGCAGGTCAGCCGGGGTACGGCTGGCCGTGGAACGCGCCGGTCAGGACGGGCAGCAGCTGCCGCTCGATCCGTTCGGCGGGCTCGCTGGCCAGCTCGGCGCCGATGGGGGCCAGGGCGAGCCAGTTCAGCAGGCCGGCGGCGCAGCGGGTGCGGAAGACGAGTTCCCGCTCGTCGACACCGGGCAGGTGGGCCGCCAGGACGCGGACGGCGTCCTGGCGGGCCCGTTCGAACTTGCCGCTCAGGCGGTCCCAGCCCTGGGGCGGGTCGATGCCGACCCGGGCGACGGTGCGCATCACGGCCAGTTCCGGTCCGCCGGCGGCCAGTGCCCTGATCATCGGCCGGGCGAACGCCGCCGCGAGCTCCTGGAGGGTCGCGTCGGGGCCGAGCGGGTCGAGCGCCTGGATCTGGGCGTCCAGGTACCGCTCCAGCGCCTGCTCGATCGCGGCGTCGCAGAGCGCCCTCAGCGAACCGAAGTGGTAGCTGACCGCGGCGACGTTGGCCCCGGCGCGGTCGGTGACGTCGCGGAGCTTCACGCCGTCCTGGCCGCGTTCCGCCAGGAGGTCCAGGGCGGCGGCCAGCAGGCCGTCCCGGGTGCGCCGGCCGGTCTCCCGGCGCTGGTCCGTCTTCTCTGCCCGTGCCATGGTCCGGACTCAAGCAGGGGCTCGCGATGTTTGTCAAGCGACTGATTGAGTTCCCGCCGCCCGGGCCCGGCCGTGCCTCCTACAGCGTGGCGGGCTGGGGTTGGGTGGGGACGACGATGACGGTGGTGGTGTCGGCGGTCAGGGCCGTGGTGAACTCCCGTTCCAGGTCCTCGGTCGTCTCTACGTCGACGGCGTGGCAGCCGAAGCCGCGGGCGAGTGAGGCGATGTCGAGGCCGGGGAGGTCGAGTGCGGGGACGCCGGGGGTGTCCTCCAGTCGGGCGAAGGACTTGAGGATCGCGTACTCGTGGTTGCGCATGACCACGTAGACGATCGGGAGGCGGTGCCGGGCCGCGGTGTAGAGGGCCTGGACGCAGTACTGGAAGGAGCCGTCGCCGATCAGGCCGACCACCGGGCGGCGCACTCCGCGCTCCCGGTCGGCGAGCGCGATGCCCACGGCGGCGGGGACGGCCCAGCCGATGCCGCCGCTGGCCGTGGAGAAGAAGGATCCGGGGCGGGTGGTGGGCAGCCATTCGAGCTGCTGGGCCATGGTCGACGTCGACTCGTTGACGATGACGGCGTCCGGTGGGCGGACCCGGCTCAGGGCGGCGTAGACGGCGGGCGGGGGGAGCGGGAGGGTCGGGGAGGCCGGCAGGACCCGGGGCCGGGGCATCGGGTCGGGCGCGGTGCGGGCCGTGCCCTCCTGGACCAGGTCCAGCAGCCCTTCGAGGGCCAGTCGGGGGTCGCCGAGCAGGCTGTCGCCGGCCCGGGCGGTGGCGGCGGCGTGCGGGTCGCCGGTGAGCTGGAGCAGGGCGGTGCCCGCGGGGAGGTAGTCGCCCGGTACGTACGGGTAGTAGCGGAACACCTCCGCGCCGATCACGGCGACCAGGTCGTGTCCGGTCAGGCGTTCGCCGACGGCCTTGACCGACAGGCCCAGCGGGCCGGCGTAGAGCGGGTGGTCCTCCGGGAAGGAGGTGCGCTCCGCGAGCGGGGGGCCGTAGACGGTGGCGCGCAGCTTCTCGGCCAGGGCGACGGCGGCGTCCCAGCCGCCGCCGCGGTCGACCTCGGGTCCGAAGACGAGTGCGGGCCGGCGGCTGGCGGAGAGGCGTTCGGCGAAGGCCCGCAGCCGTGCGGGGTCGGGGGCCACCCGGTGGCTGACCGTCCGCACCCGGGTGAAGGCGGACAGCGGCTGCTTCCAGTCGTCCAGCGGGATCGACAGGTAGACCGGCCCGGCGGGCGGCTGGAGCGCGTGCGCGTAGGCGCGCATGACGGCCTCGGGAACGTCCTCGGCGCGGGCCGGTTCGTAGGACCACTTCACCGAGGGCAGCGGCAGCAGGGTGGCCTCGCGGTTGGCGAGGTACGGCTCGCCGATCAGCAGTTCCCGGTGCTGCTGGCCGGAGGTGACGATCAGGGGCGTGTGCGCGTGGGAGGCCGACACCAGGTTGCCCATGGCGTTGCCGGTGCCGGCCGAGGAGTGCAGGTTGACCAGTGCGGGGCGGCCGGTGACCTGGGCGAAGGCGTCGGCCATCGTGATCGCGGAGGCCTCCTGGAGGGCCAGGACGTAGCGGAAGTCCGCGGGGAAGTCCTGGAGGAAGGGCTCCTCGGTGGAGCCCGGGTTGCCGAAGACGGTGGTGAGTCCGAGCGTGCGCAGCAGGTCGTACGTCACGGTGCGGACGGTGGATCGCTCGGCCATGGGGGCCACCGGCTTTCCCTCGGGGGCGTCGGGGCATCGGGGCAATTCGGCTCCGGCCGTCGCACGGCCCGACACCAGCAGGAGAGCACCGGCCCCGAGGGCCCCGCAACCGGACGGGCGGGTGCGGGGCCCTCGGGGCCGGACGGATCCGGCTACTTCGCGAGGAAGGTCAGGAGGGCGGTGTTGACCTCTTCGGCGTGGGTCCACAGCAGGCCGTGCGGTGCGCCCTCGACCTCCACGTACTCGGCGGAGGGCAGGGCCCGGTGGAACGGGCGGGCGGTGCTGTCGATGGGCAGGATGCGGTCGCCGGTGCCGTGCAGGATCAGGGCCGGCACGTCGATGCGGGGGATGTCGGCGCGGAAGTCGGTGTACCAGGTGGAGGGTGCCGCGGCGGCGGCGTACCAGCCGCCGGCCGCCGCGACGTTCCAGCTGTTGCGGACGGCCTCCTCGCTGATCCGGGTGCCGAGGTTCTCGTCGAGGTTGTAGAAGTCCTGGTAGAAGGCGGTGTAGTAGGCGTACCGGTCGGCCTTCACAGCAGCCACGATGCCGTCGAAGAAGTCCTTCGGGGCCGCGCCGTCCGGGTTGTCGTCGGTCTTGAGGAGGTAGGGCTCCAGCGAGCCGAGGAAGGCCACCTTGGCGATGCGGTCGGAGCCGTACGCGGACACGTAGCGGGCGACCTCCCCGGTGCCCATCGAGAAGCCGACCAGGACGGCGTCCCGCAGGTCGAGGGTCTCCAGCAGGGTGTGGAGGTCGGCGGCGAAGGTGTCGTAGTCGTAGCCGGTGGTGGGCTGGGAGGAGCGGCCGAAGCCGCGGCGGTCGTAGGTGACGACCCGGTGGCCGGCGTCCAGCAGTGCGGCGCTCTGCCGTTCCCAGGAGTGCCCGTCCAGCGGGAATCCGTGGATGAGGACGACCGGCTGCCCGGAGCCGTGGTCCTCGTAGTAGAGCTCGACGGGGGCGGAGTTCTCCTGGCCGACGGTGACGAAAGGCATGGGCGCTTCCTTTCTCTCGGGCAGCGTCAGGGCTGCGGTGGGTCACACGCTAGGACTGGCCGGGTACGAATGGTTGCCGCTGCGGGCACCGCGTGTCGTCCGGGAGCAGCGTGGGGCGTGGGTAACGCTCCCGAGCTGGGCGGAACGGCACACCACGGCGCGGGGGCGTCACAGCTCGCGCATCTCGCGCCTGGTCAGCGCGTATCCGAAGGCGCCGATCAGGCACAGCCCGGTCGTCGCGAACACCCACCGGCTGCCGAAGGCGTCCACGGCCGCGCCGGCCGCGATCACCGAGACCGGGAAGACGCCCAGCGCGCAGAAGGTGACGGCCGCCATGACCCGGGCCAGCAGCGCGGGCGGGGTGCTCTTCTGCACGCCGGTGACGACCAGGACGTTGGTCACCGTGCTGGCGCCGCCCGCCACGCAGAGCAGCAGGACGGCGCCGACGAGGCCGGTGAAGGGCACCAGGCCGATCGCCGCGCCCATCACCAGGCCGGAGAGCATCGCCGTGCGGCCGCGGGAGCG
The DNA here is from genome assembly GCF_053597855.1 of Kitasatospora sp. NPDC001225. Lineage (NCBI taxonomy): Bacteria > Bacillati > Actinomycetota > Actinomycetes > Kitasatosporales > Streptomycetaceae > Kitasatospora > Kitasatospora sp. NPDC001225. Next base: position 4,809 of record NZ_JBSFJC010000194.1, on the reverse strand, counting down.
CACCTCGGTGAGGCCGGCCGCGAACAGGCCGCCGACCAGCGCGCCGCCGGTGAACGCGGCGAGCAGCAGGCCCAGCCCGGTGGCACCGGCGGAGAAGCCGTGGGTGGCCAGGGCCGGCAGGGCGACCCGGGTGGCGCCGCCCACCGTCAGGTTCGCGATGGCCGTCACCGTCAGCACCGCGCGCAGCAGCGGCGATTCCCGCAGCAGGGTGCGGAAGTTCCTTGGTACGGAGGCGCGTTCGGAGATCGGGCGGGCCGGTGCGACGAGGCCGCCGCGACCGATCAGCAGCAGCGTCGCCGTGGACACGGCGAAGGTCGCCGCGTCCACGCCCAGGGCGGTGGCCGGGTTCAGCCAGGCGACCAGCGGGCCGGCCACCGCCGGGCCGAGCAGGCCGGCGCCGAAGGTGACCGTGCTGTTCAGGGCGTTGCCCGCGTGCAGGTCCTCGGCGGGCAGCAGGGCCGGGGTGATCGCCCAGGCGGCCGGCAGGAAGACCCCCGCTCCGAGGCCGACCAGCAGGGCGAGTCCGCCGATCAGCCAGAACGCGGCCGCCCCGCCGGCGGCGACCGCGCAGAGCCCGGCGGTGGCGAGCAGTCGGCCGAGGTCGGCGGTCAGCATCACCCGCCGGGCGCCGAACCGGTCGGCGAGGATCCCGCCGAGCGGGGTGGCGGCCAGCCGTCCCGCGCCGTAGGCGGCGACCACCAGGCTCAACTGGCGGGCGCCGCCGCCGAGGGAGTAGACCAGCAGCGGCAGGGCGACCACCTGGAACGCGTTGCCGAACTCCGAGGTGGCCTGGCCGATCACCAGCAGTCGGAAGCCGCGCGAGCGCAGCGGGGCGACGCCGAACCGGGGGCGGAACCGCAGCAGGCCCGAAGCGCCCGCTGTCCTCGCGCCGTCCGCCTTCGCGCCGCTAGCCATCGAGGGAGACCGGCAGCGACTCCAGGCCGCGCAGCATGATCGTGTTGCGCCAGGGCAGGGTCTCCTCGGCGGCGGCCAGCTCGATCCGCGCGAAGCGCTCCAGCAGGCCGGTCAGCGCGACCTCGCTCTCCAGCCTGCCGAGGAAGGAGCCGAGGCACCGGTGCAGGCCCTGTCCGAAGGCCAGGTGGCCCGGATCGCCCCGGTCCAGGATCAGCCGGTCGGGATCGGTGAAGCGGGCCGGGTCCCGGTTGGCCGCGCCGAGTGAGAGCAGCACCAGTTCGTCCGCCGGGATCTCCACGTCGTCGACCATCACGTCGGCGTTGGTGAACCGCAGGGTGGCCATGCTCACCGGGGACTCGTAGCGCAGGAACTCGTCGATGGCGACGGGCATCGCCGCCGGGTCGGCGCGCAGCCGGGCGAGCTGGTCGGGGTGGTGGAGCAGGGCCAGGGCGGCGGTGCCGAGCAGGTTGACGGTGGTCTCGTGACCGCCGATCAGCAGCAGGAAGACCATCGAGAACACCTCCTGCTCGGTGAGTTCGCCGGCGTCGCGGGCCCGCACCAGGTCGGTCAGGACGTCCTCGCTCGGGGCGGCCCGTCGGGCCGTCATCAACTCCCGGAGGTAGTCGTTCATCTCGGCGGTGGCCTGGTCGAAGGTCATCTCGCCGCCCTGGGTGAGGATCGCCGTCGACCAGGTGCGGAAGGCGTGCATGTCCTCCGGGGGGAAGCCCAGCAGCTCGCAGATGACCATGATCGGCAGCGGGAAGGCGAAGTCCGCCACCAGGTCGGCGGTCTCCCGTCCGCGCAGCCCGTCCAGCAGGCCGTCGGAGATGCGCTCGACCATCGGCCGCATCAGGTCGACCCGCCGGCGGGTGAAGACGCCCTGGATCAGGCGGCGCAGCCGGGTGTGGTCCGGCGGGTCGCTGTTGAGCATGTGGACGACCTCGGAGCCGAGCGTCAGGCCGGAGCCCCGCCCGCTCGCGATGGCCTGGCTGCGGCGGACGTCCTGCCCGAAGCGCGGGTCCATCAGCGCCGCCCGGACGTCCTGGTAGCGCGTCACCAGGTAGACCGGCAGGCCCTCGCCGAACTCCACGACGGAGACCGCGCCGGCCTCGCGGATCCGGGCGAGGGTGGGGTAGGGGTCGCGGATGAAGGCGGACATCCGTCCGGCGGCGTCGTCGACCGCGGTGGTCATGGATCTCTCCTCGGGCTCGGAACTCTCGCGGTTACGCGGTCACGCGGCTACACCGTCAGCGACGGGAAGGGCCAGCGGCGCACCCGCATCGGCAGGAACCAGGCGCGGCCGGCCTGTTCGGCGATCAGACCGGCCTCGGCGAAGTCCCGGTGGACGGCCTCCGGCAGCCGGCCGACCTCGACGCCCTCGGCCAGCGCGTCCACCTGCGCCAGGTGGCCCGGCTCGTCGATGGTGAACAGCTCCAGCGTCCCGAACCGGCGGTCGCGCACCTCGACGAAGCCGGGGCCGCGCCGGAAGACACACTTGCTCGGGTAGTACGTGGCGCGCCAGTCGGCGACGACCTCCTCCGGCCCGCCGGTCAACCGCTCCGGCGGGTACAGGTGGTGGAACCGGCGCCGCGCGGCGCAGCCGTCCGTGCAGACCGCCTGCCAGAGCACGGCCAGCCCCTGCCCGGTCGCCTCGCGCAGCAGCATCAGTGCCCGTGCGGAGGCCGCGGGCGCGTCCGCGCAGAGCCGCACCGGCTCGGTCAGCCGCAGGCAGCGCACCCCGGCGCGGTGCAGCCCGGTGACCTCCTCCTGCGCCGGGCCGGGCAGGGTGCGGCGGCCGAGCGCGAAGCCCGGCAGTTCTCGGGCGGCGGGGTCGTAGTCGAGCCAGAGCTCGACCTCCGGGCCGGCCGCGCGCCAGGCGGCGTCGGTCCTTCCAGCACCGGTCCTTCCGGCGTCGTCCCGTGCGGCATCGTTCCGTTCAGCCGATCGCGACGGCATCGGGCACCTCCTCGGTGCGGGGGAGGGCGGTGGCGGGGCCGTGCCGGTGCCGCATCCGCATCAGTACCTGGTTGTCGGACTCGACGGCGACCTGGAGGTAGCCGGCCCCGTCGTGGAACAGCAGGCCCAGCGCGGTGAAACGCTCCAGCACCGGCTCGACCGCCGCCGCCCCGCCGGGGACCTTGGCGGCCAGCGCGGCGGCCGAGCGGGGCTGGACCAGCAGCCGGAAGACGGCGAGCTCCACCGGATCGGTCAGCTCGACCACCCGCCAGTCGTACCCGGGCCGGGTGTTGACGAGCACGACCCGTCCGCCCGCGTCCCGGTAGCTGAGCCGGCTGTCGGGGAACCGCGCGAGCCAGGTGTCCACCGCCGCGCCCAGCCGCTCCGCGAGCCCGCCGCCGATCCCGCGCGGCGGCGCGGTGAACACGTAGGCCAGTTCGTTGAGTTCGCTCTCCGGCAGGCGGTACGTCGCGCGGTACTGGAAGGCCGGCCGGGTGATCGCGAAGCCCAGTTCGGGGCGGTCGAAGTACGGGCTGAACCGCTCGATCGCGATCCGCCCCGCCCCGGTCGGCGGGTCCAGGTGGTGCAGGACGGGCAGTTGGCTGATCACCGACTCGTAGTCCTCCGGCTGTTCGCCGGGGAAGCCGTAGAGGTAGTTCCAGGTCACCGAGACCCCGGCGCTCTGCGCGTCCCGCAGCGCGCGGACGTTCTGGCAGCCCGTCACCCCCTTGTCCATGATCCGCAGGACCCGGGTGCTCAGGTTCTCGATGCCGGGCTGCACCTGGGCCGCGCCCGAGTCGCCGAGCAGCTGGAACTGGTGGCGGCGCAGGTTGGCCTTGATCTCGAAGTGCAGCCGCAGGTCGACCGGGAGTTCGGCCAGCGACTTCAGGACGGTGTCGAAGTAGCCCATGTCCAGGATGTTGTCGACCACGTAGACGTCCAGCAGCTGGTGGCGTTCGGCGAGCCCGAGCACCTCGGCGAGGAAGTCCGCCGGCGGCTTGGAGCGGAACTCCATCGAGGAGCCGTTGAGCCCGCAGAAGGTGCAGTGGTGCTTCTCGCCCCACCAGCAGCCCCGGGAGCCCTCGACGACCAGCTTGGGATCGACCCAGCCGGCCGCGACGGAGGCGTCGAGCCGCTCGAAGAAGCCGTCGTAGCGGGGCGCCAGGATCGCGGACGGCGGCAGCGGGCGCCTCGTCATCGCGTTGGCCGTCGACGTCCCAGAGCCGTCGCGCCAGCACAGCCCGGGGACGGCGGAGAGGTCGCCGCCCGCCAGGAGCGCCGGGAAGGCGGCCTCGCCCTCGCCGCGCACCACGTAGTCCAGGAACGGGAAGTTGCGGTGCAGCGCGGCGCCCTGCGGACCGTCGCAGTTCGCGCCGCCGAACACCGTGCGCACCTGCGGGCAGCGCTGCTTGAGCAGCCTCGCGGCGGCGAGGCTCGCGGTGTTCTGCTGGAAGGTGGTGGTGAAGCCGACCAGGTCCGGCGGGTCGGCGGCGAGTTCCTCGACCAGGCGGGCGATGAACGCCGGGGCGATCGCGCGGGTGGCCCTGGTCAGGGCGATCTCCTGCTCGCTCGCGCCGTTGGCGGCCAGGTACTCGAAGTAGCCGGTGCTGTCGTCGCCGCCGTCGTCGCCGTACAGCGCGCCGGCGAACGCCCAGTCGCCCGCGCCCTGGAAGTAGGACTTCTCGGAGAAGTACTGGTAGTCGTCCGCGCCGAAACCCGCGGTCTCGGCGGCCCAGTCCACGAAGTCCAGGTTGGCGTACCGGACGTCGACCTGGTGGCCGGCGCGCGCGGCGGTGGTGTGCAGGATCCCGAGCGCCAGCGACGGCACGTCGATCGCGCCCCATACGACCGGCTGCTGATCGCGACGGGCACCCGGGCCAGGCCCTGGCCGGACCCCGCGCAGGCCGCCCTCGACGGGGTGTTCACCCTGCGCACCGC
>NZ_JBSFJC010000193.1:0-11153 GCF_053597855.1 Kitasatospora sp. NPDC001225 | reverse complement strand
CGAGGAGGACGGGCGGGGGCGGGGCGGTACTGCGGGGCATGCGGGTCCTCCGGGCGGACGGCCTTCAGGTTCCGCTGCCCAAAGTGGGGCATGCCTCGGCGAGGACGACGACCAGGAGCGCACCGCGATCCTGCGGACCGCGCGCCAGGCGACCGACACCGCGCTCGGCGTGCTCACCGCCCTGGGCGCCGCCCCCGGCCCCCACCGACTGGAGCTGCTGCGCGACTCGGTCCGCGCCGCACACGGCACGGTGGAGTCCGGGAAGACGGCGGTCCACCGGAGCACCGGCACCCGGCTCGGCTGAGTCCGCCACCGATGCCGGCCGGTTTCAGTGCGGGCGACACCGCCTTCGTGCTCATCAGTGCGGCCCTGGTCATGTTGATGACCCCCGGGCTGGCCTTCTTCTACGGGGGCATGGTCAGGGCCAAGAGCACGCTGAACATGCTGTCGATGTGCTTCGTCGTGCTGGCGATCGTCAGCGTGCTGTGGGTGCTCTACGGCTACTCGCTCAGCTTCGGCTCCGACGCCTTCCACGGCCTGATCGGCAACCTCGACCACCTGGGGATGCGCGGCATCGGGCGGGACGAGCTGCACGGCTCGATCCCGGTCACCGTGTTCGCCGTGTTCCAGCTGATGTTCGCGGTGATCACCCCGGCGCTGGTCAGCGGCGCGATCGCGGACCGCGCCAGGTTCACCGCCTGGACGCTGTTCGTCACGGTCTGGGCCACGGTGGTGTACTTCCCGGTCGCGCACTGGGTGTTCAGCACCGACAACGGGCGCGGCGGCTGGCTGGTCGACCGGGTGGGCGTGATCGACTTCGCCGGCGGCACCGCGGTGCACGTCAACGCCGGGGTCGCGGGCCTGGCGCTCTGCCTGGTGCTGGACAAGCGGGTCGGTTTCCGGAAGCACCCGATGCGCCCGCACAGCCTGCCGCTGGTGATGCTCGGCTCCGGGCTGCTCTGGTTCGGCTGGTTCGGCTTCAACGCGGGCTCGGCGCTGGCCGCCAACGGCGTCGCCGGCGCGGCGTTCCTGAACACCCAGATCGCCACCGCCGCCGCGATGCTCGGCTGGCTGGCCTACGTACGGGCGAGGAACGGCGCCTTCACCTCGCTGGGCGCGGCCTCCGGCGCGGTGGCCGGACTGGTCGCCATCACCCCGGCCTGCGGGTCGGTCTCGGTGCTCGGTTCCATCGTGATCGGGCTGGTCGCGGGCGCGGTCTGCGCGGCGGCGGTCAGCCTCAAGTACCGGCTGGGCTTCGACGACTCGCTCGACGTGGTCGGCGTGCACGCGGTCGGCGGGGCGATCGGCTCGCTGCTGATCGGCCTGCTCGCCACCGGGCACGTCGGCGAGAGTGCCAGGGGCCTGTTCTACGGCGGCGGCTTCGGGCAGCTCGGCAAGCAGGCGGTCGGAGTCGTGGTGGTCGCCTGCTACTCCTTCGTGCTCTCCTGGCTGCTCGGCCGGGCGATCCAGGGGACCATCGGCTTCCGGGTCGCCGAGGAGGTCGAGGTGGTCGGCATCGACCAGACCGAGCACGCCGAGACCGCCTACGACTTCACGGCGTCGGGGGCTCCCTGGCCCGAGCCCCCGGCGTCCCGGCCCCGGCCCCGGCCCCGGGCCCGGGGAATGGCGGACGGCCTGGCGACGGCCGTCCGGAAGGCGTTGCGGAGGAGGGCCCCGTAGCCGGCGGGGCCTGCCGGGGCCCCCTTCACCGGCCGAGGGCCGCCGTCACCAGGTGACGGGCAGTGCGTGCAGCCCGTAGACCTCGTTGTTGACCCGGTAGGGCACCTCTTCGACGGGACACGCGAGCGCGAGGCCGGGCAGCCGCCGCAGCAGCGCGGGCAGCGCGATCCGCAGTTCGGCGCGGGCCAGCGGTGCGCCGAGGCAGTGGTGCGGGCCGTGCCCGAAGGTCAGGTGCGACACGGGCTCGCGTCCGATGTCGAGGCGGTCCATCCCGGCGCCGAGCGCCGGGTCGCGGTTCGCCACCGGCAGCTGGCAGACGACCTGCTCGCCGGCCTCGACCGGCACGCCGCCGATCTCGGTGTCGCACCGCGCCGTCCGGGCCAGCGCGGTGCTGGACACGGACAGGTACCGCAGCAGTTCCTCGACGGCGGCGTCGACCACCGGATCGCCCTCGGGCGCGTCGCGCAGCCGGTCGGCCTGCTCCGGGTGCGACAGCAGGGCGAGCACGCCCAGGCCGATCGTGTTGGACACCGTGACGTGGCCGGCGAGCAGCAGCAGCTCGCAGACCCCGACCAGTTCGGAGTCCGACACCGCGCCGCCGTGCTCCCGGACGAGCATGCCGATCATCCCGTCGTCCGGGCTGCGCCGCTTCTCCGCCACCAGGGAGGCCACGTACGAGTGCGACTCCCGGCCGGCCGCGAGCCGTTCCTCCATGGGGAGCCCGAGGTCCAGCGTGGTCCGGGACCAGCGGTGGAAGTCCCCCTGGTCCGGGTCGGGGACGCCGAGCATCGCGCAGATCACCCCGAGCGGCAGCGGGAGGGCGAAGTCGTCCATCAGGTCCGCCGCGGGCCCCCGCGCTTCCATGGCGTCGAGCAGTTCGCCGACCAGGGCGCGGATCATCGGCTCCAGGGAGCGGATCCGTTTCCCGGTGAACTCCGGCGTCAGCACGTGGCGCAGCCGGGTGTGCTCGGGCGGGTCCATGTTGAGGAGTTCGTTCGGCAGGACCGGGGCGCGTTCCGGGTCGTACATCGCGAAGGTCTCCTGGTCGGCCAAGACGCGCCGTACGTCGGCGTGCCGGGTGACGAGCCGGTACTCGCCGACCCGGTGCAGCCAGAAGTCCCGGACCCGCCGGGCCGGGTCCCCGCGCTGGGCCTCGCCCAGGGCCGGGCCCGGGTCGAACCCGTCGCGACGGTAGAAGATCGAGATCGGCGGCACGTCCTGCTCGCTCATGGAACCTCCCGTGATCATCCGGTATCCCCTTCCCGATACCCCCGGCCCCGGGCCACCGCGCACACCGGCGGCTATCCCGTACGGCGCGCGGGGGCGCGGCGGCCTCGCGCGCGCCCCCTCCCCCGAGCCGGAGCCGCCCCCGGCGCGCCTCACCCCCGGGGAGCCGGGCCCCTCACCTGCCCTTCCCGTCCGCCAGGAGGCCCGCCTGCCGGTCCGTCAGGAGCCCCTCGGTACGGAGCCAGCGCACCGTGTCGGCCATGGTCTCCGCGATCGGCCTCGGCAGCAGTCCGCAGGTGCTCGCGGCCGGGTGGACGGGAGCCGCGCAGGCGCAGGTGTAGACGGCGCCGTACTCCGCGGGGATGTGCCAGGGCCAGCCGCGCTGCACCAGGGTGGCCAGGGCGCCGACCGGCAGCATGGCGCGGGCGGGCAGGAAGACCGCGGGCAGCCGCCGCCCGGTGACCTCCCGCAGGGTCCGCACGTACTCCCGGGTGGCCAGTTGGCGGCCCGGGGCGAAGTGGCGGTCGAGGCCCGTCCTCGGTGCGGTCAGCAGTCGGGCGTGCAGCCGCGCGGTGTCGCGGACGTCGCCGACCGGGAAGCCGCCGAGCGGCCAGACCGGCATCAGCCCGCGCAGGGTGTTGCGCAGCCGGGTGTTCTGGTCGCCCGGCCCCGGGTCCAGCGGGCCGAGCAGCGCGGGCGGGTAGCTGATGACCACCGGTGCGCCGTCCCGCTGGTGGCGGCGGGCGACGCGCTCGGCGGCGGCCTTGGTGGCCATGTACGTCTCCCGGGGGCGGCCGACCGGGGAGTCCTCCCGGAGCGGCCGCCGGCGGGTCGGCAGCAGCGCGACGATGCTCGACACGTGGATGACCGGATCGGCGCCCGACCGGCGGGCCGCGGCCAGCACCAGGTCGGTCCCCCGCTCGTTGGTCCGGCGCATGGCCGCGTACCGCCGGCTGTCGAAGGAGTACACCGAGGCCGCGTGCAGGACGGCGTCGGCGCCGCGCACCGCGCGGGCCGCGCCGCCCTCGTCCGTCACGTCCCCGACGACCAGGTCGACGGCGCCCGGGTCCACCTCCAGCAGGGCGAGGGCCCGTTCCGCGCGGGCCGGGTCGCGCACCAGCATCCGCACCCGGTGCCCGCCCCGGACCATCGCCGCGACCGAGTGGATGCCGACGAACCCGGTGCCGCCGGTCACGCTCACCAACATCGGACCACCCCTCCGCTCAGCCGGTCCCGTCGCCGGCACCGCCGACGCCCCGGTGGAATCCTCCGCCGTAGAACAGCAGCGCCTGCCGGCCCTCCGTCCAGCCCGACCCGAGCACGCTGCCGAGGAAGACCGAGTGGTCGCCGCCGTCGTACTGCGCGGCCAGCTTGCACTCCAGCCAGGCGAGCGAGCCCGACAGCAGCGGGGCGCCGGTGAACGGGCCGGGCCGCCAGTCGACGCCGTGGAACTGGGCGGCGCCGCGCGGTCGGCCGCGGCCCGCGAAGTACCGTGCCAGCGGCTCCTGTTCGGCCCCCAGGACGGAGACCGCGAAGGACCCGGTCGCCGTGATCGCCCGGTGCATCGTCGCGGTGCGGGCGACGCAGCACAGCACCAGCGGCGGCTCCAGCGACACCGAGCTGAAGGCGTTGGCGGTCATCCCGTGGACGTGCTCGCCACCGGTGGTCAGCACCGTGATCCCGGTGGCGAACCGGGCCATCGTCTCGCGCAGCGCGTCCGGTGGAACGGCGGCGTGCCGGGAGGACGGCGAGGTCGTGGACGGTGACGGGTCGTCGACCAGGGCGCGGCCGTTGTCGCTCACCGCGCCCTCCCCGTGCCCACCGGCCGGCCGGGCGGGGCCGGCGCCGCCAGGACCCGGGCGGCCACCGCGTCCTCAGCGTACGGCGCCAGCGCCCGGCGCAGCTCCTCCGGCAGCGGGGCCGGGACGGTCGCCGTGTTCGGCCCGCGCATGCACGCGATCCGCTGGCGGCCGCGGGCGACCGGGCTCCCCTGCCCGCCGTCGATCCGCAGGTAGTCGAAGCTGAACTGGACCTGGGTCCGGGTCAGTTCCTCCAGTCGCATCCGGACCGACAGCTCGTCGAACGCGGTGATCTCGGCGAAGAACTCGCACTCCACCTTGAGGGTGAACAGCTTCAGGTCCTCCCGTAGCTCGGCGAGCACCCCGGGCGCCTTCTCCTTGAGGAACATCTCCCGGCAACGCCCCTGCCAGCGCAGGTAGTTCACGTAGTAGACGTTGCCGACGAGGTTGGTCTCCTCGAACCCCACGGTGTGGCGCAGCTCGTAGTAGCCCGACATCAGTTCTCCTTTCCGGCGAGTACGGCGAAGACGACCGGCCCGGGCCGTCCGTTGACGGTGGTCACCCAGGTGGCGACGGCGGCGTCGCCGGCGGACAGGACGGCCCAGCCGTCCGGGTGGACGCGGTCGAGGGTCAGCGCCTGCGTGGTCGCACCGGACTTGCGCAGGCACTCCAGCGCGCTCCAGACCCTGGTGCCGGCCACCTCCGGAGCCTCGGCGGCCTCGGCCGCCAGCAGGTCCCGCAGGGCGTGTTGACCGGGGCCGAGCAGCGCGTCCCAGTCCTCGGGGGTCCGTTCCAGGACGGACTCGGCGTCGCAGGCGAGGCGCCCCCGGCCCACCACCGCCAGGGTCAGGCCGCCGTCGTGCGAGGCCGACACCGTCCAGCCCTCGAGCCCCGGCCCGCCGCCGAGTTCGGGCCTGCCGTCCGGCCGGTGGTTCAGCTCCACCGGCCGGCCCAGCGCCCGACCGACGGCGGTCGCGGTGCGGGCCCGGCGGTCGCGGTGCCCGGCGTCGCCGTCCGCGGCGGGTTCGACGACCACCGCGCGGCTGCCGCCCAGGACCCGTTCCAGGCTGCGTTCCAGGTACGAGCCGAGCATCGCGGGCACCCACGGGCCGGCGCCGTCGCGCCGTCGCACGGCGACCAGGGTCAGCCCCTGCCAGTGCTCGACCACCGCTCCGGAGGGCGTGCGCACGACGAGGTCGTAGACGTAGCGGTCCCCGTCCTGGGAGCGCTCCCGGGCGTCGAGCACGACGAACCCGGTGTCCTGGTCCGCCCGGTCGGCCAGCCAGAGCCGCTCGATGCTCTGCGGCAGCAGGGTGGCGTCCGGCACGCAGCACTGGATGGCGTGCATCATCGCGTCCCGGGTGCCCGGGTCGGCCAACTGCTGCTCCTGCGGCAGGAAGGCGGCGAACCAGGGCGCCTGGGCGGCGGTGGAGATCTCCGCCAGGGCGTGCCGGGCGCTCGCCCGCCGGTACTCCAGCAGGCGCTGGAACCGCTTGCCCTGGAACAGCACGCCGCCGTACAGCTCCGTCACCGGGTCGACCGGCACCGTCGGCAGGCCGGACCCGACCGGCGGCGGTGTGCCGGGCGGCTCGGGACGGGGGTAGCGCAGCCTCGCCCGGAAGTGGTCGGCCGTGAAGCCGGTGTCCTCGCTGCGCAGCACCACGTCGACCGTTCCAGGGGCCTGCACCAGCGCGGCGATCCGGATGGTGGTCGAGCCGCCCGGGCGGACCACCACGGGGCGGCGGAACTCGACGTCCTCCAGCAGCGGCGAGCCCTGGTGCCCGCTCACCGCGGCGGCCACCTGGGCCATCGCCTCCATGCCCAGGACGGCCGGGAAGAGCAGGTCGCCCTGGAGCCGGTGGTCGGTCAGGTACGGGTCGCTGCCCTCGGACAGCTCGGCCTCGGTGATCAGCTCGATCTCCGGGTGGTGGGCGACCACCCGCTCCACGAACCTGGTCAGCGGCAGTTCGCGCTGGACCGTGGCCAGGGTGGGCAGGCCGCCGGCCCGTCCGCTCACCACCAGGACGGGGCCGGCCGAGGGGTCCGCGAGCACCTCGCGGAGCACCCGGATCCCGTCCTCGGTGGAGATCGGCGTGATGCCCTCCCGGATCAGCGCCTCGACGACGCCGAGCCGTTCGCCCATCCCCGCGCCCGACCAGACCGACCACTCCAGGGCGATCGCCCGGGCCCGCGGGTGCCGGTCCCGGAAGCGGAGGGTCAGCTCAGTCATCCAGTCGTTGGCGGTGGCGTAGTGGGCCTCGCCGCGGAGCCCGGCCCGGCCGATGATCGAGCCGAAGGTGACCAGCAGCTTCAGACGCTCCGGGTCGACGGCCGCCAGCACCGCCGCCAGGCCGTCGGTCTTGGGCGCCAGGGTCCGCCGGAAGTCCTCGGCGGTCAGCGCGTCCAGGGCGGCCGGCTCGTTGCGGCCGGCGCCGTGCAGCACCGCGGTGACCGGGCCGAGTTCGCGCTCCAGCCGGCCCACGGCGGCGGCGACCTCCTCGGGCGAGGTCACGTCCGCCCGGGCGTAGCGGTAGCGCAGGCGGGCGGCGTCCATCCTGGCCAGGTTCCCGGCGAGTTCACGGTCGGCGGCCGGGTCGGCGCGGCCGATCAGGGCCAGGGCCGCCCCGGAGTCCCGGGCGACCGCCAGGGCGCACTCGGCGGTGATGCCCTTGCCGCCGCCGGTGACCAGGAGGACGTCCCGCGCGTCGAGCGGTGACTCGCCCTCCGCCACCGGGCGGCGCGGCAGAGGGCGGAGCACCGGGACGGTGCGGCGGCCGTCCCGCTGGTAGCGGACCTCCGCGAAGCCGGCCGTGGCGGCGGCCTCGGCGACGACGCGGGCCACCGCCTCGTCGCGGGCGGCCCCCTCGGGGGCGGTGTCGGGCAGCTCGACCACCGTGGTCGGGACGGACGGGTGTTCCAGGTGCAGGGTCTTCGCCAGCCCCGCCGCCCCGAGGCGGTGCTGGACCACGACCAGCCTGGTGCCCTCGGGGGCGGCCAGGACGGCTCGTGCGGCGGTCAGGAAGAGCTCCGTGTCCCGCGCGCCGCACTCGTCCGGGAGGCAGAGCAGGACGCCGTCCCCGAGGCCCGCCGCGGCGAGCGTGGTGCGCAGCGGTGCGGCCAGCGGGTGGCCGGGCGTGGCGAAGACCGTCCAGCCGTCGGCCGCGGCCCGGGGGTCGGACGCCCGGGGGCCGGGGTGCGGCCCGGCCGGCAGGGGAGCCGCCACGTGCTCGACCGCGAAGGGGCGCACCCACGGGGCCACTCCGGGGACCTCGCCCGCCGGCTCCACCCCGGCCTGCGAGGTGTCCGCCAACCGGTCGATCAGCTCGGCGAGTTCGCCCAGCCGTACGGTCGCGAAGCCGGTCGTGGCGGCGAGCGCGGGCTGGCCCAGCGCCCGGGTGACGTCGTTGACGATCTGGCCGACCGTGATGGAGCTCAGGTGCAGGTCGTCCATCGGGTGGGTCCGCGCGGTGACGGAGTCCAGCGGCAGCTCGACCCGCTCGGCCGCGAGCCGGCGCAGCAGGTCCAGCGTGGAGACCGGGCCGGTGCCGGTGTCCGCACCCGCCGGACGCGCGGACCGCTCGGCGCCGTCCGCCCCGTCGTCCGCCCCGCCGGCCTGCGCCACCAGGGCCGCGCCGATGGCCGGAGCCGCCTCGCAGGGGCTGGCCAGGAAGGTGGGCTCGCTCTCCGGCGGCAGCGGCCGGACCAGGCGGTCGCCGAACAAGGCCGCGGTCCGCACCGGCGCACCGAGCACGTAGGCGGCGCCGACGACCCTGAGCAGCGGGCCGAGCGAGGCGCTGTCGGTGTCGACCGCCAGCACCGCGAGGTCCGGCGCGATCTCCGCCAGCAGGCCGGACAGCACCCGGCCGGGGCCGACCTCCACCACCAGGTCGGCGTCGGCGGCCGCGGCCTCGGCGGCCTCGTGGAACCGGACCGGGAGCAGCACCTGGGCGCGCAGCAGCTCCCGCAGGTCGGCGGTCGGGTCCAGCAGCCGGCCGGTGACCGTGGAGGCGACCGGGCGGACCGGCGGGCGGAGCTCGACCCCGGCCAGTTCGGCCGCCATCGCGGCCGCGGCCGGCTCGACCAGCGGCGAGTGGAAGGCGTGCGACACCCGCAGCCTGGTCGCCGTGACGCCCTCGGCCGCCGCCCGGCGGCAGACCTCGTCGACCGCCCCGGCGGGGCCGGAGACCACGGTCTGCCGGGGGCCGTTGTAGCCCGCGACGACGACGTCCGATCCGTCCGACAGCCGGGCGGTCCGCTCCGGGGTCGCCGCCAGGCCGGCCATCGCGCCGCCGTCGCGGCTCGCCCGCGCCATCACCCGGCCGCGGACCGTGGCGAGGCGCACCAGTTGCTCCTCGCTCATCGCCCCGGCCCAGTGCAGCGCCGTCAGCTCGCCCAGGCTGTGCCCGACCGCGGCCCCGGCCCGGATGCCCAGTCCGTCCAGCACCCGGAGGGCGGCCAGCGAACCGGTGACGATGCGCGGCTGGGCCACCTCGGTGGCGACCTGGTCCGCACCGGCGGGCGGTCCGGCCGCACCGAACACCTCCTCCGCGGTGGCGAACCGGCGCCGGATCGCGCCGACGGCGCCGTGTCCCGAGCCCTGCCCGGGGAAGAGGTAGACGATCCTCGGCGCGGTCCGCGCCCGGCCGAGGAAGACCCCCTCGGCGGCCGAGAACGCCTCCCGCGCGCCCGAGTCGAGCAGCGCGGCCAGCCGTTCGAGGGCCCGCGCGGCGTCGTCCGGCGAGGTCGCGACGACGGCGGCCCGGACCGGGGCGCCGGAGAGCCGCTCGGCCAGCGTTCCGGCCAGGTCCGCGAGTTCGGCCTGGGCCAGTCGGGGCACCAGGTCGAGCAGTGGGCCCAGCTCCGCGCGCAGCGCGGCCGGGTCCGCGCCGTCCAGCAGCAGCAGTTCGGCGTCCTGGCGTCCGGCGACCAGCCGGGTGGTGCGCTCGTCGAGCGCCTCGCGCCGGGTGCGGCCGGGGCCCTCGGCGACCGCGACGTGGGTGTTGATCCCGCCGAAGCCCATGGCCGACACGCCCGCCCGGACGGGCTGGTCAGCCGGCCAGAGCTCGGCCCGGCCCGGCACGTACATGGCCGCCGTCTCGCCGAGCAGGCCGGGGTGCGGGTCGTGGTGGCCGGTCGCCGGGGGGATCACCTGGTGGTGCACGGCGAGGGCGGCCTTGATCAGGCCGGCCACGCCCGCCGCGGCCTTGGTGTGCCCGAAGTTCCCCTTGACCGTCCCGAGCGCGGCCGGTCGGGCCGTCGGGTCGGCGGCGCGGCGCGCGGAGGACAGCGCCTCGATCTCGGTCGCGTCGCCGAGGGCCGTGCCGGTGCCGTGGCCCTCGAAGTACGAGACCGTCTCGACCCCGTAGCCCGCCCGCCGGTAGGCGCGGTCCAGTGCCAGCCGGTGGCCGCCCGCCTCGGGCCGGGTGATGCCGCCCCTGCCGTCCGAGGAGACCCCCCAGCCGCTGATGCTCGCGTAGATCCGCCGCCCCTGCGCCACCGCGTCCCGCTCGCGCATCAGCACCAGCATGCCGGAGCCCTCACCGGGCCAGAAGCCGTTGGAGTCCCGGTCGTAGACCTTCATCTCCCCGGTGGCCAGCGCGCCGGTCTTGGCGAAGCCGATCACCTCGAACGGGTCGATGGACAGGTCGACCCCGCCGGCGACGGCCACGTCCAGGTCGCCGTCACAGAGCGCCCCGGCGGCCGTGACCACGGACAGCAGGGAGGAGGAGCAGGCGCCGTCGACGGTGTACCCGCCTCCGCGCAGGTCGAAGTGGTTGCAGATCCGCCCGGCGATGGTGTTGGCGAGGCCGCCCGCCAGCGAGTCCTCGTCGATCGGCGGGAAGGGCGCCTTGTACTGCGGCTCCAGCTCCCCGAGGAAGGCGGCGACGTCGCCCTCGGGCCAGCCCTTGCCCGCCAGGGCGGCGGCCACCGTCCGGCGCACGTAGGGCCAGCGCAGCCGCATCGTGTTGGCGCGCGAGAACTCGCCGGTGAGGCTGTTGCCGACCACCACACCGGTGGCCTGCCGCGGCAGGCCCGCGCCGTCCGGGAACCCGGCGTCGGCGAGCGCCTCGGCGGCCACGTCGAGGGCCAGCCAGTGGGTCAGGTCGGTCGCCCGGTACGTGCTGCCGGCGACGCTGTACCCGACCCGGTCGAAGCTGTAGTCCCGGAGGACGGCGGCCTTGGTCGCGTAGTACCGGTCGGGCGCGGTGCGGTCCGCCGACCAGTAGTCCGCCTGGTTCATCCGCTCGTCCGGCAGCCTCCGGAAGGCCCGGCGGCCGCCCAGTACGTTGTCCCACAACTCACCCGGGGAATTGGCGTCCGGATAGCGGAGGCCGATTCCCACGATTGCGATCCGTCCACTGCTCTGGGCCGCCAAGGTCGTCAAGGGCGACGTCGTCGTCGAGCGCGAGGCGATCGACCGCGGCAAGGCCTGGGACGACGCCGTCC
>NZ_JBSFJC010000192.1:0-11266 GCF_053597855.1 Kitasatospora sp. NPDC001225 | reverse complement strand
GCCGCCCGGGAGACCGGGCGGGGGACGCCCGGACGGTGCCGGTCCGGCCGGAACCGGTCGTCGAGGTCGCCTTCGACGGCCTCCGGCACGGCCCCCGCTACCCCGCCGGGCCGGCCCGGCGGTTCGCCCGGGCGGTGCGCTGCCGAGGCCCATACGGTGGCCTCCGTACGGGAGTTGGCCACCGCCGAAGGCTTGTGAGGCCGTCCGCGCGGCCGGGTCCGCCGACCCCTCCGATGAAGTACCACGGGTTGAACGCATTGTGCGGCCATGGGGGTTCACGCGCAGGGGCCGATTCAGCCGTTCTCGGTCCGGCCGCCGTACCCGTCCGTAAGCGGACCGGCGACGGCTAGTTTGACCGTGACAACGAGAGGCGGCCGCCGGGCAGCCGGCGCCGCCCTGGCGAAAGGTGCCCGACATGCAGGTGAGCGTCGACCGGGACCGTTGCTGCAGCTCCGGCATGTGCGTGACGAACGCCCCCGCGGTCTTCGACCAGGACGAACGGGACAGTCTGGTGAGACTCCGTCAGACCGTTCTGCTGCCCGAGCAGTTCGACGACGTCAGACTCGCCTCCGAGCTCTGCCCGGGCCGGGCGATCACCGTCACCGGGGACGAGCCCGCGCGGACCGGGGCCTGACGGACCCCCGCCGCCGGCCCCGCAGGCCGCCGGGAACCTTCCCGGGCCCCGAGCCCCACGAGAACACCCGCGACGTGAGGAGACCCCCGCCGTGACCACCGCACCCACCACCCCCGTCCTCCCACTGCCGGCCCGGCACTCCGGCGGCTGCCCGTTCGGCCCGCCGCCCGCATACCCCGAGGCCGCCGCCACCGGGCCGGTGACCAGGGCCGTGCTGCCCGACGGCGACCTCTGCTGGCTGGTCACCGGCATCGCCGAGGTCCGCACCGTACTGTCCGACCGCCGGTTCAGTGCCGACATACGCCACCCGACCTTCCCGCTGCTGATCGCCGGCGCTCGCGAGCTGATCACCGACAATCCGGACTTCCTGCGGCTCGACGACCCCGAGCACGCCCGCCAGCGCCGCATGCTCACCGGGGAGTTCCTGGTCAAGCGGGTGGAGGCGCTGCGCCCGGAGATCCAGCGGATCGTGGACGAGGCACTGGACCGGATGACCGCGGGCCGGACCACGGCCGACCTGGTCACCGACTTCGCACTGCCGGTGCCCTCGCTGGTGATCTGCCTGCTGCTCGGCGTGCCGTACGAGGACCACGACCGCTTCCAGCGCCTGAGCCGCACGATGCTCAACCGGGAGAGCACCGTGGAGCAGCTCCGGGAGGCCCAGGAGGAGGTCCATGACTACCTGCGCGACCTGACGGCCCGCAAGCGCGCACAGCCGGAGGACGACGTCCTCAGCCGGCTCGCGGCGCGGGACGACCTGACCCCGGTCGACGTGGCCGCCATGGGCGTGCTGCTGCTGGTCGCCGGGCACGAGACGACCGCGAACATGATCGCGCTGTCGACCGCGCTGCTGCTGGAGCACCCCGAGCAGATCCCCGGCCTGGCCGACCCGGCCACCCTGCCGGGCGCGGTGGAGGAGCTGTTGCGGCTGCTGACCATCGTGCACACCGGCCTGCCCCGGGTGGCGCTGGAGGACGTGGAGCTGGGCGGCGTCACCGTCCGGGCCGGGGAGGGCGTGATGGCGATGCTCTCCACCGCCAACCGGGACGAGGCGGCGTTCGGCGGCGCCGGCCACCGGGCGACGGACGAGCTGGACGTGTACCGGGACGCCCGGCGGCACCTGGCGTTCGGCTTCGGCGTGCACCAGTGCCTGGGCCAGCCGCTGGCCCGCGCCGAACTTCAGATCGCCCTGGAGACGCTGTTCCGCCGGCTGCCGGGGCTGCGGCCGGCTGGCGAGCGCGAGTTCCGTACCGAGTCGTTCATCTACGGGATGCGGTCACTGCCCGTGACCTGGTGAGCGGGGCCCGAGGGAGAACTCTCACTGTAGCGGCCGGATCCCTGGCTAGTTGAGGTGCGGAAACGGCTCGTCCGGGACCGGCACGCCGAGGAACGGGGCGAGCCGTTCGTACCCCTCGCCCCCGACGACGTCGAGGACGAGCAGGTCGTCGGCCCGGTCCGCGAAGTACCGGGCCACCTCGGCGACATGCCGCCGGTACACCCCGCGGAACCGCTCCGCGTGGAACGCGTGGCAGCCGTACACCGCGGCCCGCAGGAAGCGCTGGAGGTCGCCTTCGAGACGGACGTCCCGGCCGTCGCCCCGGTCCGGCAGCGGCCGTTCCCAGTGCGTCCGGCAGGACCGCAGCCAGCTCTCCTCCTCGCGGACGGTCAGTACGAACCTGCTGCCCGGCCAGGCGAGGTCGAGGTCCTGGTAGTACGGCACGGCGGTGATGTCGGTGAGGCCGTCGTGCGATTCGAGTAGGGGGAACCGGGCACTGCCGGCCAGCAGCGTCCGGTAGGTGGCCCCGTCGACCGGGTAGTGGACGACGTCGAACCCCAGGACGCCCAGGGCCGCGGTCAGGGAGCGCGTGCCCGTGCGCGTCAGGCCGAGGCCGAAGACCTTCGGCGGGCGCGGGCGGCCGCCGTCGCGCTCGGACGGGACCGGCTGGAAGCGCTCGGAGGGGTCCGGCTGGAAGGAGGATGCGCTCACATGGGAACCCAACGACGCGGAGCCCCGCGGGGGTACGGAGCCGCCCGGCATCGTGTCGTCACGGCGCCGGCCTCGTTCTAGCGGGTGTGAACGATCCGTCCCGCCCCGTCGCCTCCCGCGAGGGCCTCCCCGGGGCCACGGTCTGGCTGACCGGCCTGCCCAGCGCCGGCAAGTCGACGATCGCGTGGGCCCTCGCCGCGCAACTGCGGGCCGAGGCCCGCCGGATCGAGGTGCTGGACGGGGACGAGATGCGCGGACTGCTCTCGGCCGGCCTCGGCTTCTCCCGCGCCGACCGGGACACCAACGTCCAACGGGTGGGCCTGGTGGCCGAGTTGCTCGCCCGCAACGGCGTCCTCACGCTGGTGCCGGTCATCGCCCCGTACGAGCAGGCCCGCGAGGCGGTGCGCAGGCGGCACGAGAAGTCGGGGACGGCGTACCTGGAGGTCCATGTCGCGGCGCCGGTCGAGGTCTGCGCCCGGCGCGACGTCAAGGGCCTCTACGCGCGGCAGCGCGAGGGGCTGCTCACCGGCCTGACCGGGGTGGACGACCCGTACGAGGAACCGGAGCGGCCGGACCTGAGGCTGGACACGGACCGGCAGAGCGAGGCCGAGTCGGTCAGGGCGCTGCGCGCGCTCCTGACCGACCGGGGACTGTGCGCGCCGTGACGGCCGGCGGTGCTCCGCCCGACGGACCGGGCACGGGCCCGCCCGGCCTCTCCCAGCTCGACCTGCTGGAGTCGGACGCCGTGCAGATCATCCGGGAGGCGGTGGGCGAGTGCGGGCGGCCCGTGCTGCTCTTCTCCGGCGGCAAGGACTCCATCGTCCTGCTGCACCTGGCACGCAAGGCGTTCGGCCCCGCGCCGCTGCCCTTCCCGCTGCTCCACGTCGACACCGGGCACAACTTCCCGGAGGTCCTCGCCCACCGGGACAGCGTGGTCGCCGCCCACGGGCTGCGCCTGCACGTCGTCTCCGTCCAGGAGTTCATCGACGACGGGCGGCTGCGGGAGCGGCCCGACGGGAGCCGCAACGTGCTGCAGAGCGTCCCGCTGACGGCCGCGATCGAGCGGCACGGGTTCGACGCGGTGTTCGGCGGGGCCCGCCGGGACGAGGACCGGGCCCGGGCCAAGGAGCGGGTGTTCTCGATCCGCGACGGGTCCGGCGGCTGGGACCCGGGGCGCCAGCGCCCCGAGCTCTGGCGGCTCTACAACGCCCGGTGCGGCCCCGGCGAACACGTCCGGGTCTTCCCGCTGTCCGACTGGACCGAGCTCGACGTCTGGCGGTACATCGAGCGCGAGGGCATCGGCCTCCCCGCGCTCTACTACGCCCACCGGCGGGAGGTGTTCGCCCGCGCGGGCATGTGGTTCACGCCCGGTGCCTGGGGCGGCCCGGGGGAGGGCGAGCGGCTGGAGACCCGGCTGGTCCGCTACCGCACGGTCGGCGACATGTCCTGCACCGGAGCCGTCGAATCGGATGCGACGACCCCGGCCCAGGTCATCGCGGAACTCGCGGCCTGCCGCTCGACGGAGCGCGGCGCCACCCGTGCGGACGACCGGCTCTCCGAGGCGGCGATGGAGGACCGCAAGCGGGAGGGGTACTTCTGACGAACGCCCGCTGCCGCCCCCGGGCCCGGAGGTCCGGGGGCAGCGGCAGGTGCGCCCCTGGTCGTCGCCGGGCTCCGGGTCCGGCGACGGGAGCGGCGGTCGTTCAGCGGTTGACCGCCCGCATCCCGTCCTCGTCGTAGCGCTCGCCCGCGACCTCGGGCAGCTCGGCCTCGATGCGGGCCAGGTCCTCGGCGGTCAGCTCGACGTCGACCGCGCCCGCGTTCTGCTCCAGGTAGCTGCGGCGCTTGGTGCCCGGGATGGGTACCAGGTGCTCGCCGCGGGCCAGGACCCAGGCGATCGCCAGCTGGGCCGGGGTGACCTGCTTCTCCGCGGCGATCTCCTTCACCTTCCCGGCGAGCCGGAGGTTGGCCGCCAGGTTGGCCTCGGTGAAGCGCGGGTTGGTGCGGCGGAAGTCGTCCTTGTCGAGCTCGTCCGGGGAGCTGAAGCGGCCCGCGAGGAAGCCGCGGCCGAGCGGGGAGTACGGCACGAAGCCGATCCCGAGCTCCCGGCAGGTGGGGAGGACCTCGGCCTCCACGTCCCGGCTCCAGAGCGAGTACTCGCTCTGGACGGCGGTGACCGGGTGGACGGCGTTGGCGCGGCGGATGGTCTCGGCGCTCGCCTCGCTCAGTCCGATGTACCGGACCTTCCCCTCGGCGACCAGTTCGCCGAGCGCGCCGACGGTCTCCTCGATGGGCACCTCCGGGTCGACCCGGTGCTGGTAGTACAGGTCGATGCGGTCGGTGCTGAGCCGCGCGAGCGAACCGTGGACGGAACCGCGGACGTGCTCGGCCGAGCCGTCCTGGCGGCCCACGGTCGACATGTCGCCCGGAACGGCGCCGTCCATGCGGTAGTTGAACTTCGTGGCGATCACGTACTCGTCGCGGTGTCCCCGGACGGCCTCGCCGACCAGGGACTCGTTGGTGAGCGGCCCGTAGACCTGCGCCGTGTCGAGGAACGTGATGCCGAGGTCCAGGGCGTGCCGGATGGTCGCGACGGCCTCGTCCTGGTCGGCGGTGCCGTAGAAGGCGGACATCCCCATGCAGCCGAGGCCGATGGCCGACACCTGGAGGTCCCGCAGACTGCGCTGTTGCATGTGACGTGCCAGCCCTTCGTCTCGTTCTTCCCGCGGCCCGACGCCTTCCGACGCCCCGGTCCGGGTGACCGGTCGGCCTCGTCTTCCGGAGAGGACCTTACGGTGCCGGGGCCTTCCGGCAGCGGACCGGCACGGCCGGGTGCGGGACGCCGGTGCGGGGCCGCCGCGACGACTTCCGCGGTCACGGCCACGGCTACGCGGACAGCGGCCCCGCGCCCGGGACGGGCGGAGTCCCGTCCTCGGCCGCCGCCAACGCGCCGCGCGCCGAGAGGAGTTCCTGGAGCCGCTGGTGCGGGAGTGCGGGGGAGCGGTGGCCGTCGCGGCCGGTCGTCTCCTCGGCGGTGACCAGGGCGTTCAGCACCGCCTCCTCCACGGCCTGGACGACGGCCTCGTAGAAGGGGTCGATCCGGCCCCAGGGGATGAACCGCAGGGTGTCGTAGTCGGTGTCGCCGGGCTCGCCCCGGGGGAAGGAGCTGCCCAGCGCGCCCGGGTTGGCGGTGGAGAAGGCGAGGAAGACGTCACCGGAGAAGTGGCCCCCGCTGGTGCCGGTCCGGGCCAGGCCCAGCGGCACCCGGCGGGCCAGCGCCTTGCACTGGCCGGGCAGCAGCGGCGCGTCCGTGCCGATCACGACGATCACCGAGCCGGCCCCGCCGGGGGCGAACCAGTCGTCGTCCTCCATCGGGTTGTCCGCCGACAGCTCCCGCCCGACCGGGACGCCGCAGACCACGAGTTCGCGCCGGTCGCCGAAGTTGGCCTGGACGAAGGCGCCCACGGTGTAGTCGGCGGAGCCGTAGCGGACGACCCGGCTGGCGGTGCCGGAACCGCCCTTGAAGCCGTAGCAGTTCATCCCGGTGCCGCCGCCGACGCAGCCCTCCTCGACCGGCCCGGCCGCCGCCGACTCGATCGCGGCGATCGCGTGCTCGGCGCGGACGTGCGGTCCGTTGATGTCGTTGAGGTAGCCGTCCCAGGTCTCGGCGACCACCGGCAGCAGCCACTGCCGGGCCAGGTCGGGCCGGTGGGCGGCGGTCCAGTCGACGACGCCCCGGTGCACGGTGCCGACGGCGTGGGTGTTGGTCACCATGACCGGGCCGTTGAGCGCGCCGGTCTCCTCGATCCAGGTCGTCCCGGTCATCTCGCCGTTGCCGTTCAGCGCGTACCAGCCGGCCGCGCACGGTGTGCCCACGCCCTCGCGTCCGCGCGGGAGCACCGCGGTGACGCCGGTGCGGACGTGCTCGCCCTCGACGAGCGTGGTGTAGCCGATCCGCACGCCGGGGACGTCGGTCAGGGCGTTGGCGGGGCCGGGGGTGCCGTCCAGGAGCAGGCCGAGGGCGCGGGCCCGGGGGCGTCCGGACGGGGTGGAGAGCGTGGTCATGTGGATCCTTCCTCGCGGGGCAGGGGCAGGGGCTGGGGCGCGGGAGGTCAGTCGCGGGGGCGCGCGGCCGGGCCGTCCACCGCCCGGTCGGGGCGCAGGTCCGGGCAGCCGGTCGCCGTCCGGGCGTAGCCGAGCAGCAGCTCCAGCGAGCGCTCGGGCGTGAGCGAGGCGTTGCGGGAGACGATGTGCAGGCCGTAGCCGTCCTCCAGGACGACCAGGTTGGCGGCGAGGTCGAGGGCCGGCCCGGTGGGCTCGAAGTGGCCCTGGGCCCGGCCGATCTCCAGGATGCTGGCGTAGAGGGCGACCTGACGGTCGAACAGGCTCTGCGCGAGTGCGGAGTAGACCGGGTTGTCGTGCGTGGCCGAGCTGAACTCGTACAGCACCAGGGCGAGTTCGTCGTCCGGGCCGTCCGGGAGGCCGAGCCGGGCGCAGGCCACGAGCTTGTCGCGGGCGTCCGGCAGCCCGGCCGCGACGGCGCTGCGGCTGGTGAAGAAGCGGTCGGCGGCACGCTGGTAGACCTGCTGGAGCAGCTCGCCGATGTCGCTGAAGTAGTAGCTGACCGACCCCCGGGCGACGCCGGCGGCGTCCGCGATGTCGGCGACGCGCAGCTGCGCCAGGCCGTGCCGTCCGACGGCCTCGGTGGCCGCGAGGACCAGCTGTTCGCGGCGGGCGGCCTGGTTCTTTGCTCGGGCCATCGCATTCCTTGTCACTGATGTCGGATCACGTCGTACCTCTTGACGTGGAACTATCGCAGAACTTTGACTTCTGTGCCAAAGAACTCCGACGAAGTTTCATGGACTCGGAAGGAGCACGATGGCCGATCCCCGCGCCACCGACCCCGCCACTGCCGCCGCCGGCCCCACCGCCTCGGGCTCCGCGCCGTCGGCCGGCTACGCCCAGGACCTCTCCCGCTCGCTCAGCCTGCGCGAGAACATGCTGATCACCCTCTCCTCGGTGACCCCGGCCTCCAGCGTGTTCATCGTGATGCCGGCGGTGATCCGGGGCCTCGGCGGCGCGGCGGCCGTGGCCTTCGCCCTTGCGGCGGCGGTCGGCGTGCTGATGGCGCTCTGCTACGCGGAGCTGTCCAGCGCCTTCCCGGTCACCGGGGGCGAGTACGCCTTCGCGGCGCGCACCCTCGGCCGGTCCACCGGGTTCGCGCTGTTCGCGCTCAGCCTGCTCGGCGGGGTGCTGATCACCGCCGTCATCGCCCTCGGCACCGGCAGCTACCTGGGCGTGCTCTGGAGCGCGCTGGACGGGAAGGGGACCGGGCTGGCGGTGATCGCGCTGGCCTCGCTGGTCGCGGTGCTCGACATCCGCACCAACGCCTGGGTCACCGGGGTCTTCCTGCTCCTGGAGCTGGCGGCGGTCGCGGTGCTGGCCGTGCTCGGCTTCGTCCACGTCGACCAGCCGGTCTCGGTGCTGTGGACCCCGCAGGCGCTCGGCGGCGCCGGCGGCGACGTGCTGGTCGGGGCGTCCTGGGGGCTGGTCGCCTCGTTCACGACGACCGCGATCTTCGCCTACAACGGCTACGGCACCGCCGTGTACTTCGCGGAGGAGACCAGGCGGGCGTCCTCGATCGGCCGGGTGGTGCTCTGGTCGCTGGGGATCACCGTCGCCGCCGAGTGCCTGCCGCTGGTCGGGGTGCTGCTGGGCACGCCGAGCATGAGCGGACTGATGTCGGCGGCCTCGCCGATGAGCTACTTCCTGCTGGAGCGGGCCGGCTCCACCGTCAACACGGTGGTCAGCCTGGGCATCGCCGTCGCCGTCGTCAACGCGGTCATCGCGATCATGCTGCAGAGCGGGCGGCTGCTCTTCTCCTCGGCCCGTGACCGGGCCTGGCCGGACCGGGTCGGCGCCCCGCTCGCCTCCGTCCACCCCCGGCTGCGCACGCCCCTCGCGGCGACCCTGACCATGGGCGTGGCCACGCTGCTGGTCGGCTGGCTCGTCTCGCTCGACACGCTGATCCTGGCCACCGGCTCGACCCTGGTCGTGGTCTACGTCCTGGTCGCGCTGTCGGCGCTGTTGGGCCGGATCAGGGGGACCACCGCCACGGCCCCCTACCGGATGCGCGGCTGGCCGTACGTCCCGCTGGGCGTCGTCGCGATCATGCTCTACGTCGGCTACGAGTCGGTGCGGGCCGACTGGCGCCCGATCGCCATCGCGGTCGGGATGACGGCCGTCGGCTATGCCTACTACTACGGCTACCTCCACCCCCGCCGCGCCGACCGCTGGACCATGCCCGACCCGGTCCGGGAGGAGGACGGGGGCGCCGCCGGCTGAGGCCCGGGGCGGGTTCCACTGGGACCGGGGCACGCGACGACGGCGGCGCCGAGGCCCTCCGCGGTGACGTACCGCGGAGGGCCCGTGCGGGTTCAGCAGCCCAGGTGGTCGCCCGGAACGGTGCCGAGCAGCTGGGTGAAGCGCTGGTAGGCGTCGATCCGGCTCTGCACCTGCGCGGGGTTGCCGCCGTTGCACTCCAGCGAGCCGTTGATGCTGCGGATCGTCTCGCCGAAGCCGTAGCCGTTGACGATCGCGTTGTGCGGGGTCATGGTGCCCGGCCCGTTCTGGGTGTTCCAGTACCAGAGCGCGGTCTTCCAGGCGACGGCCGGGTCGGTCTGCACCAGGTTGGGGTTGCGCAGCAGGTCGATGCCGAGGGCGTCGCCGGCCGCCTTGTAGTTGAAGTTCCAGCTCAGCTGGATCGGGCCGCGCCCGTAGTACGCGGCCTGCCCGGCCGGGCAGCCGTACGGCTGCGAAGTGTCGCAGTAGTGGGGGTAGTTGGCGGTGTTCTGCTCGACCACGTAGACCAGGGCGCCGGTCTCGTGGTTGACGTTGGCCAGGAAGGCCGCGGCCTCCTGCCTGCGGACGGTGTCGCTGCCGGTGGCGGCGAAGGCGGGGTAGGCGGCGAGGGCGTCGATCAGGCCCTGGTAGGTGTAGAAGGCGTTCCGGTTCGGGAACATCTGGTTGAACTGGGCCTGGCTGACCGGGAATCCGCCCGGGTTCGGGGTGCCGGTGGACGTCGGCGTGGCGGTCGGGCTCGGGCCGGTGCCGCAGCCGCCCTGGTCGGACCAGACGCCGGAGCCGCCGGTGCTGGGCGGCTCGTTCTGGGTCCACCACTTGGCGAGCCAGTTGTGGCCGTTGTAGGAGACGGCGGCGCCGCCGGTGTAGACGGCCGAGGAGCTCCAGGGCGTGGCGCAGACGGCGGCGCTGGCGTTGGTCGCGGGCAGCAGCAGGAGCACCGTCAGCGCCGTGGCGACGGCGGAGAGCAGTGCGAGCAGGCGTTTCGTGGACACTTGATCACCCCTTGTGCGGTGTGGGGCCGCACGGTCGTGGAGGTAGGGACGTCGGGGCAGGGGAGCCGGGCCCCGCGGGGTGGGGGCACGTCGTGGGGGACGGGCCGACCGGGGTGCGGGCCGGTGCGGGGCTGCCCCAGACTCAAGCGGAGTGGTCTATACCTGTCAAGGGGTTCCGGGTAAAAGACCCGCCCGCGAGCGGCGCGGTGGGCGGCGCCGGGGCGGTGGGGCGTGCGGAGGCCGGCCCGGGTGGTCACAGGTCCGCGAGGTCCGCGAGGTTGGCGATCAGGTCGGCGAGTCCGGCGTCCAGCGGGATCAGCGGGCGCCATCCGGTCGCGGCGCGGAACCGCGAGGAGTCCGCGACGGTGCTCCGCAGGTCGGTCGGCAGCGCGTGCTCCGGCGGGGGGACGGAGACCACCGGCACGGCGGGACGGCCGGTCCGCACCGCGACGCCGTCGGCGATCGCCCGGAAGACCCGCCCGAGCGGCTCCCCGTGTCCGGTGCCGAGCACCCAGTGCCGGCCGGCGACCGCGTCGGGCCGGTCCAGGGCGGCCAGGAAGGCCCGCCCGGTGTCGTCGACGTGGAGCAGGTCGCGCCGCACGGAGCCGTCGTGCCACATCGTCAGCGGCTCCCCGGCCAGGGCGCGGCGCACCATCGTCGCCAGCACCCCCCGGTCGCCCCGCCCCGCCGGTGCGCCGCGGCCGTAGACCGTCGGCAGCCGCAGACAGGCGCCGCGCACCGCGCCCTTGGCCGTGGCGGCCAGCAACTCCCGTTCCGCCGCCGCCTTCTGGCGGTCGTACGGGCTGGCCGGGGCGTCCGGCGCGGACTCGTCGACCGGGATCGGCGCGTCCGGCCCGGCCTGCGAGGTCGAACCGGCGAACAGGACGACCACGGGGGCGCCGCCGCGCCGTGCGCGCTCCTGCCGGAGGGCCGGCAGGAGCGAGCTCATCACGCCGGCGTTGGTCCGCCCCAGCGCCTCCTCGGGCTGGCCGGTGCCGCGCCACCCCGCGCCGTGCGAGACCAGGTGGACGACCGCGTCGGACCCGGCGACGGCGGCCCGGAGGGCCTCGGGGTCCGTCACGTCGGCGGCGACCACCTCGACCTCGGCCCGCCCGGCGGGCGGCACGGCGACCGCCCCCCGGGCCACCGCGCGCAGCCGGAGCGGCCGTTGGGCGAGCGCCCCGAGGACGACGGAGCCGACGAAGCCCGAGGCGCCCAGCACGGTGACGCGGGGGCGGCGCGCCGCCGCGGCGGGGCCGCTCACGCCGGGCCGGCGCCCGCGTCGGGGCC
>NZ_JBSFJC010000191.1:0-11489 GCF_053597855.1 Kitasatospora sp. NPDC001225 | reverse complement strand
GCCGGGCGCCGGCCGGGCTCCGCGCGCGCAGGGGGGAGGGGGTCAGGCGGCGGTGCCCTGCCGGCGGGTGCGGACGCTGGTGACCAGCTGGGCGCGGATGCGGGCGGGGACCTCGGGGGCGAAGCGGGCCAGGTAGTGGTTCAGGTGGGTCTCGTCGCCGGTGAGGAACGGCAGGTCGAAGACCAGCAGTTTGCGCACCGCGAGCAGCGGGACGGGGGCGCGCAGCGGCCGGAAGGAGTGGTTCCACAGGCCGGGTTCCTCGCAGACCGGGTGGAACTGGCCGATCATCAGGCCCTGTTCGACGAACTCGTCCTTGGCCTTGCGCTGGAGCTCGTCCAGCACGGTGGAGTCCTCGCGGTCCAGCTGGGGCAGCACCAGCAGGACGGTCAGCAGCTCGCGGTCGGACTCCTCCGCCAGGTCGGCGAGCAACGCGTCGTAGTGGGCGCGCAGTTCGGCCACCAGCGCGGGCAGGTCCCCGCCGGGGGAGGCGCCGGGGGAGGTGTCGGCGACGGCGATGTGGAACAGGCCGCGGCGCAGCGAGGGCTGGGTGTAGGGGCAGACCGGGCCGCTGCGGCCGAGGTCGGGGTGGGCGGTGGTGAGGAAGGCGCGGGCCCAGGCGAGGGTCTCGGCGGCCTCGGGGCTCGCGGCGGCGCGGCCGGCGTCGATGTGCTCGGCGCTGTACACGCGCAGCGCCCCGGTGACGGCGGCGGGAGCGGTGGGGGCGACGGCGGCGGGGGCGGTCATCGGGGCCCCCGCCAGACCGGGGCCAGGCGGGGTCCGCCGCCGGGCAGGGCGAGGGCCTCGCCGAAGCGGGCGAAGCCGCCGCGGGCGAGCAGGCGGGCGCCGGACGGGGAGCTGGTCTCGGCGTAGGCGGCCTGGCCGGCGGTGTCGACCTCGGTGAGGAAGGCGTGCAGCAGGGCCCGGCCGGCGCGGGTGCCGCGGGCGCCGGGGCGCACCCCGACGAAGGCGAGGTAGTGGTGGGAGCGGTGGCGCGGGTGGCGCAGGGTCTGCAGGCGGGTGATGGCGGCCAGGCGGCGGGCCGGTTCGCCGTGGCCGGCGGCGTCGATCGCCTCGGCCAGGGCGGCGGTGGCGGCGCCGTCGCGCGGGCCCGGGGCCTCCCAGCGGCCGGGCGGCAGGAACAGCAGCGCCCCCAGCGGTTCGTCGTCCGTGGCGCCGTCGTCCGTGGCGCCGTCGCCGGTGGCCCGGTGGACGGCCAGCGCGCCCCCGTGGGCCAGGCACTGCTCGACGTGGACGCGGAAGAAGGCGGGCAGGACGCGGGCGCGGTGGTCGGGGTCGGGGAAGGCCCAGAGCATCAGCGCGTCGTCGGCGAAGGCGTCGGCGAGCGCGCGGGCCAGGGCGTCCTCCTCGCCCGGGCGGGCGGGGCGCACGACCGGCCGTACGGCGCTGTCGGCGGGCCCGGGGGGCGGTAAGGCGGTGCCCGCGGCGGCGGGCAGGGCGGTGGCGGTGGTCAACGGGCACTCTCCTCGAACGAGGGGGCGGACGAAGGGGAAGGAGCCGAAGGACTGGACGGAACAGAGGGAGCGGACGGAGCAGAGGGAGCGGACGGAACGGTGGAAACAGGGGAAGCGGTAGCCGAGGCGGCCAGCGCCGCCACCCGCGCGTGCAGCGGCGCCACCCACCCCTCCGCCTCCGGCTTGATCAGCACGCTGCGCAGCACCCGCGCCCCGTCCGCGTCCGCGCGCACGCCCGGGTGGCGGCGGGTGAAGTCGGCGGCGTCCACGCGCAGCACGCTCAGGTAGACGGGGTCGTGCTCGTCGGCCATGCCCTGGCGCAGGACCCGCTCGCTCGCGGCGTCGACCGCCGACAGCGCGGGCGGCCCGGCCGGGGTGGGGAAGTAGGTGACGATGTCCAGCTGCGGCCGCTGGTAGAGCGTCAGCTCCGCGCTGTCCTCGATCCGCCGCGCCCAGGCGAGGGCGGCGCGCCGGCTCGCGGCCAGCCCCGCGCCCAGCCCCCGCGCGGTGAGCGGCAGCAGCTGCAGGGTCAGCCACAGGGCGGCGGCCGAGGCCCCGGCGCGCGAGCACTCCAGGCTGATCTCGCCCAGGTGCAGCTCGGCGTCGGTGAAGTAGGTGTACGGGGAGTCGTGGGCGAAGTGCCGCCCGATGTCCGGGTCGGCGAACAGCACCGCCCCGCAGCCGTACGGCTGCAGGCCGTGCTTGTGCGGGTCGACGGTCACCGAGTCGCAGCCGGCGATCGCCCGCCACGGCGCCGTGTCCACGTCGAGGGAGGCGGCCAGCGCGTCGTCGGAGGCCAGCAGCGCGAAGAACCCGCCGTAGGCGGCGTCCACGTGTACCCGCGCCCCGTAGCGGCGGGCCAGCGGCAGGATCTCGTGCACCGGGTCGACGGCGCCCGCCCCGGTGGTGCCGCAGGTGACCACCACCGTGCCGACCCGCCCGGTGCGCAGCAGCTCCTCCAGCGCCCCGGTGTCCATCCGGCCCTCGGCGTCCGCCGCCACCGCGTGCCCCCGCACGCCCAGCACGTGGCACATCCGGCTGTGGGTGTAGTGGGCCTCGCGGCTGTACGCCACCCCCAGGCCCGGGTGGCTCTGGCGCGCCACGTACAGCGCCTCCAGGTTGGCGATGGTGCCGCTGCTGGTCAGGTGGCCCACGTGCGCGGGCAGCCCGAACATGGCGGCGAGCTGCGCGACGCACTCGCGTTCCATGTCGTTGGTGGCCGGCCCGCCCTCGTAGGCGTGGTTGTTGGGGTTGAAGCGCATCGCCGTCAGGTAGCCCACCACCGCCGCCGGGTGCGGCGGCTTGACCATCTGCCCGGCGTAGCGCGGATGGAAGAACGGGTAGTTGTGCTCCAGGCGCTCGGCGAAGCGCTCGAAGGCGGCCGCGAACGCCGCCTCGTCCACCAGGTGCGAGGGGTGCGGCTCCAGCGGCCCGAACCGCTCGCCCCACCGCTCGGCCACCTCGGCCGCCTTCGGCAGCCAGTACCGCAGGTCCACGCTCAGGCCCTTCCCCTCAAGTCCTTCGACAACGGGGGGCCGACGCGCGGGTGAGCAGCACGCCGGGCCCCTGGCGAGTACGAGCGTTCACCGCGTCCGAGTCCTTGAGCGTTCCTCGACCGCGTCCGCAGCCACCGTGGCCACCGCCCGCAAGGCGCCCGCAACACCCGCAGCTCACCCACCGCACCGCCCGCTGGCCCCACCCGCACCGCCCCGGCCCCCGCCGCAGGCACTCCCGCACCACCCCCCGCACCACCCCGTACGGCCCCAGCCGGACCCCACCGGGACCCGAGCCGCCGCTGCTGCAATCACCCCCGGACAAGGCCACCCCACCCCACCCGGGCGAGGCCGGGGGAGCTCACGCGGGAGGAACGACGCGATGGTGACCAGACGCAGGATGATCGGCGCCGCCCTGGCGACCGGGGGAGGAGTCCTGCTCGTGCGCACCACGCTGCGCCCGGCCCCCTCCGCCGCCACCACCGCCGCCGCCAAGGACGCCGGCCACGCCCACCCGGCCGGCGCCGCCGCCCCCGACCCCGGCCCCGACGCCGGCCCCGCGCTCGCGGAGAAGTTCACCACCGCCCTGCCGCTGCCCCCGGTGCTCAGCCCCGTCTCCACCGACGGCGGCGCCGACACCTACGCGGTGACCATGCTGCGCTCCTACGCCCGCGTCCTGCCCGGCCGCCGCACCGAGGTCCTCACCTACAACGGCGCCTTCCCCGGCCCCGTCATCCGCGCCCGCTCCGGGCGCCCGGTGGTCGTACGCCAGACCAACCTGCTCGACGACCCGGTCTCCGTCCACCTGCACGGCTCCGCCGTCCCCGTCGACAGCGACGGCGGCCCGATGAACCTGCTGGGCGCCGGCGCCACCCGCACCTACACCTACCCCAACGACCAGCCCCACGCGAGCCTGTGGTTCCACGACCACGCCCACCACCTGGAGTCCGAGCACGTCTACCGCGGCCTGGCCGGCACCTACCTGCTCACCGACGCCACCGAGGCCTCCCTGCCGCTGCCCGCCGGCCGCTACGACCTGCCCATCGCCCTGCGCGACGCCCGCTTCGACACCGCCGGCAACCTCGTCTACCGAATGGACGACGCCGAGGGCCGCGCCACCGTCCTCGCCAACGGCCGCCCCTGGCCCAAGGTCGACGTCGCCGCCCGCCGCTACCGCATCCGCCTGCTCAACTCCTCCAACCTGCGCTTCTTCTCCCTGCGCCTGGCCGACGGCGGCCCCATCACCCAGATCGGCTCCGACGGCGGCCTGCTGGAACGCCCCCACACCACCGACACCGTCGACCTGTCACCCGGCGAGCGCGCCGACGTCGTCATCGACTTCTCCCGCTACCGCCCCGGCACCAGCGTCGTGCTCACCAACTCCATGCCGCCCGGCCCCGCCGAACACATCGGCCAGGTCCTGCGCTTCGACGTCGGCCGCCCCGCCCCCGACCCCTCCAGCGTCCCCGACCGGCTGCGCACCCTGCCCCCGCTGGGCCCGGTGGCCCGCGAGCGCACCATCGTGCTGAAGGTCGAGGAGGGCGGCGCCGGCGTGGCCCCGCTCGGCCTGATCGACGGCCGGCAGTACGACCCCGCCCGCGTCGACGCCGCCGTCGCCTTCGGCACCTCGGAGATCTGGACGGTCCACAACGCCAACACCGACATCCCGCACAACTTCCACCTGCACCTGGTGCAGTTCCGCGTCCTGCAGCGCAACGGCGCACCCCCCGGCCCCGAGGAGGGCGGCCTCAAGGACACCGTGCGCCTGATGCCCGGCGAGAGCGTGCGCCTGCACGCCACCTTCGACTCCTACCGCGGCCGCTACCCCTACCACTGCCACCTGCTGGACCACTCCGCGATGGGCATGATGGCCCAGATGGAGATCGCCTGACACCCCGGTCCCGGGGCCGCCCGCCGACACCGCGCCGGACACGGGCGGCCCCGGGACCGGGGGAGCGGTCAGGACGCGTGGATGCCCTGCCCCGGCGTCAGGATCCCCGCCGGGTCCCAGCGGCGTTTGGCCCGCGCCACCGTCTCCCACAGCCCCCCGTAGTGGCGCCGCCAGTCCGCCCCCGTCATCCCCGGCACCGCCCCGATCAGGTACCGCTTGCCGCCCAGCTCCACCGCCAGGTCGTACAGCCGCCGGTTGCGCTCCAGCATCGCCGCCGTGTCCGAGCCCGGCCCCGGGAACGCCAGCAGGTCGAAGTGCCAGCCCACCTCCTGCCCGGGCAGCACCGCCAGCGGCGCCCGCACCTTCGAGCGCTGGTACGGGTAGAACAGCAGCAGCCCCGCCCCCAGGTCGGCGGCGGTCAGCACCTCCGCGGCCCGCGCCATGAACGCCCGCGCCGCGGACGCCGGCAGGAACACGCTCAGCCACGGCTTGGGCAGCGCCCACAGCCCCGACGCGCGCAGGTACCCGGCGAAGCCGTCCACCCGGAACGCGTACTCCCGCCAGCTCTGCTCCACCACCTCGCTCGACACCGGGCGCAGCCCCGCCAGCAGCGCCGCCCGGTCCACCGCGCCCCCGGCGTCCGCGAACGCCACCAGCTCCGCCTTGTACCGCCAGCGCGCACCGTCCTCGCTGCGCACCACGTCGCCGACCTGGAGGTCGAAGCGGCGCTCGGCCATGACCTTCTGCTGGTCGGCGAGGTAGGCGTCCAGGTCGTCGTAGTACAGCGAGAAGACGTGGGCGCGTTCGCGGACCTTCACCAGGGCGAGGGTGGCGCGCACGATGACGGCGACCTGGCCGCCGCCGGCCAGCACGGCCTCGAACAGTTCCCGGTTGCGGGTGGGGGAGGCGGTGACCAGTTCGCCGGTGCCGGTGACGACGTCCAGTTCCAGCACGTTGTCGACCTGCATGCCGTGGCGCTGGACGCCGCCGCCGATGCCGCCGACGCTCAGCGTGCCGCCCACGGTCAGGTGCAGGTAGTCGGTGAGTACCGGCGGCACCCAGCCCGCGGCCAGGCCGGCCTCGGTGACCTGCGCCCAGGTGGCCCCGGCCTCGACGACGGCGCGCCCGGGGCGTACGGACAGGACCTTGGACAGGCCGCGGGCGTCGATGGCGACGCCGCCGCGGGGGTTGGCCTGGCCGTAGCTGGAGTGCGACTCCAGGCCGGCCTCGCCGAGCTGGGCGAGGTCGCCGCTCTGGCCGTTGACGGCCACCGGGATGCGGTGGCGGCGGGCGAAGGCGACCAGCTGCTGCACGTCGCGTACCGAGCCGGGGCGCAGGACGGCCCGGGGGGTGGCGGTGACGAGGTGGCCGAAGTCGGTGGCGAAGCGTTCCAGGCCGGCGCCCTGGAGGGTCACCGTGCCGTCCAGGGCGGGCAGTCGGGCGATGTCGGCGCCCGTGGCCGTCCCGGTCCCGGTCCCGGCGCCGGTGTCGGCTTCGGTGGCCCAGGCTTCGGTGGCGGTGTTCCAGCCGATGACGGCGCTGACGGCGCCGGCGCCGGCCGAGGCGAGGAGGGCGCGGCGTGACAGTCCTGACCTGCTCATATCAGAATTTCTCCGATCAGTCGTCAAATAGGGATTGTTGTACCGCAACCATCGGGTGATCACCTACTGCCCCGCACCGTCCAGCTGTTCGCGCAGGGCGGTGAGGCGGTGGAGCACGGAGTTGACGAGCATCGGCCGGTACGGGTCCCGGTCGTTGTCCATCCAGGCGGTGGCCGTCGCGGCCTCCTCCAGCAGGGCCAGCCGGGCCCGGGGCAGGTCGGCCACCAGCGGGGAGCGGACCGCGTCCAGCAGGGCGTGGACGAGCCGGTGGGCGTGGACCCGCGGGTTGACCGCGAACAGCGTGCGGTAGACCCACAGCGCGTCCTCGCCGGACAGGATCCAGTCGTCGTTCAGCAGCAGCCGTACCCGTGCCCTCAGCACCAGGTCCTCGTTCATGTCGCGTGTCCCCCTTCGCCGTTCGTGAGCTGCCTCCCGCCGCGTGCGGGCAGCACGCCGTGCGCGCCGGCCGCCCTGGGCAGGGCGGTGGGCGCGGGGTTCGCGGTGGGATGCGCACGAGTCTGCGGGCGCGGGGCGGGGCGCGGCAAGGCGGAAGAAGGGTGTGCTGCGTCCTACCGGAGCGTTGCCCTGAGCTGGCAGGATGGGGGTCGGCACCCTCCGGGCGCGGTGGCGGACGCTAGCCTGGGCGCCATGTTCGTACTGGAGTTGACGTACACCGCCGCCCTGGAGTCGATCGAGGAGGCGCTGCCGCGGCACATCGCGTGGCTCGAGGAGCACTACGCGGCGGGCACCTTCCTCGCCTCGGGGCGCAAGGTGCCGCGCGACGGCGGGGTGATCCTCGCGGTGGGCGGGGACCGGGCCGGGATCGAGGCGCTGGTGGCCACCGACCCGTTCGTGCGGGCCGGGTTGACGCGGTACCGGGTGACGGAGTTCCTCGCCACCACCACCGCCCCGGAGCTGGCGGCCCACCGCCAGCGGCTGCCCGGCTGAGGCCCTGCGCCCCCGGCCGTCCCCGTCCGTCCGTGGTGCCCCGGGCCGTTCGCGCGGTTCGGGGCACGGTCGCGTTCTGGCTACGATCGGTGAACACGGGGCGAGGACGTATCGCGAGTACCGACTTTCGGCGGGAGAAGACGGATGGCACACGCACGGGCCGGGCAGCCGGCGCAGCCCGGTGACCTGGTGGACGTGGCGCGGCTGGTGACGGCGTACTACGCGCTGAACCCGGATCCGCAGGAGCCCGGGCAGCGGGTGGCGTTCGGGACCTCGGGGCACCGGGGCTCGTCGCTGGACGGGGCCTTCAACGAGGACCACATCGCCGCGACCACGCAGGCGATCTGCGAGTACCGGGCCGAACAGGGCGTCGCGGGACCGGTGTTCCTGGGCGCGGACACCCACGCCCTCTCCGAGCCGGCCAAGGCCACCGCCCTGGAGGTGCTGGCCGCCAACGGCGTGCACGTGCTGATCGACGCCGCCGACGGCTACACCCCCACCCCGGCGGTCTCGCACGCGATCCTCGCCCACAACCGGCGCAGCCCGCGCGCGCTCGCCGACGGCATCGTGGTCACCCCCTCGCACAACCCGCCGCGCGACGGCGGCTTCAAGTACAACCCGCCCAGCGGCGGGCCGGCCGGCTCGCAGGCCACCAACCGGATCCAGGACCGCGCCAACGAGCTGATCCGCGAGGGCATGCGCGGCGTCCGGAAGGTCCCCTACGCGCGGGCGCTGGCCGCCGCCACCACCGGGCGCCACGACTACCTCACCGCCTATGTCGAGGACCTGCCCTCCGTCCTGGACCTGGACGCGGTGCGGGAGGCGGGCCTGCGCATCGGCGCCGACCCGCTGGGCGGCGCGTCGGTGGCCTACTGGGCGCGCATCGCCGAGACCCACCGCCTGGACCTGACCGTCGTCAACCCGCGGACCGACCCGACCTGGCGGTTCATGACGCTGGACTGGGACGGGAAGATCCGCATGGACTGCTCCTCCCCGGCCGCGATGGCCTCCCTCATCGGCCGCAAGGACGAGTACGCCATCGCCACCGGCAACGACGCCGACGCCGACCGGCACGGCATCGTCACCCCCGACGGCGGCCTGATGAACCCCAACCACTACCTGGCGGTGGCCGTCGACTACCTCTACCGCCACCGCGCCGACTGGCCCGGCGACGCGGGCGTCGGCAAGACCCTGGTCTCCTCCTCGATGCTCGACCGCGTCGCCGCCGACCTCGGCCGCGCCTTGGTGGAGGTCCCGGTCGGCTTCAAGTGGTTCGTCGACGGCCTGCTGGAGGGCTCGATCGGCTTCGGCGGCGAGGAGAGCGCCGGCGCCTCCTTCCTGCGCCGCGACGGCGGGGTGTGGACCACCGACAAGGACGGCATCCTGCTCGCCCTGCTGGCCGCCGAGATCACCGCCGTCACCGGCGAGACCCCCAGCGCCCGCTACCGCGACCTGACCGAGCGCCACGGCGCCCCCTCCTACGCCCGGGTGGACGCCCCCGCCGACCGCGAGCAGAAGGCCCGCCTGGCCCGGCTGTCCCCGGAGCGGGTCGGCGCCGGCGAGATCGCCGGGGAGAAGATCACCGCCGTCCTCGCCAAGGCCCCCGGCAACGGCGCCCTGATCGGCGGCATCAAGGTCTGTACGGAGAACGCCTGGTTCGCGGCCCGGCCCTCGGGCACCGAGGACGTGTACAAGATCTACGCCGAGTCCTTCCACGGCGACGAGCACCTCGCCCGGGTGCAGGACGAGGCCCGCGCCCTGGTCGGCGAGGTCCTGCGGGGCTGAACCCGGTACGCCCGTGCCCCGGTCCGGCGGCCTGCCGGACCGGGGCACGGGCCTCTGCCCGGGCGCAGGTCGTCCCTCAGGCGCGGGACGGCTCCTGCCGCGGGGCCGGGGCCGACGCGCGGGCGGCCCGCTCGTCGCGGGTGGTCGCCGCCGCGACCGCGCACGCGGCCAGCGCCAGCGCCGCCGCCGCGAACGGGAACCAGCGCCCGCCCAGCACCGCGATCGCCGCCGAGCCGGCCACGCCGCCGACCGCCGTCCCCAGGTACAGGGCGCTGCTGTTCAGCGAGATCAGCAGCGGCGCGTTGGCCGGGTCGATCGACGCCAGCCGGTGCGGCAGCGCCACCGACACCGCCCACCCGGCCAGCGGCACCACCACCGCGTAGGCCAGCGCCCCCGGCATGGTGAGCCCCAGCCAGGGCAGCGCGGTGAACGCGGCCGCGGCCACCGCCGAGCCGGTCAGCAGCACCCGCCGCACCCCGAGGCGGTCCACCAGGCGCCCGCCCAGCCAGCTGCCGGCCACCGACATCACGCCGCTGGTCAGCAGGACCAGGCTCAGCCGGTCGGCGTCGCCGCCGGTGGCGCCGGACACCGCGGTGGACAGGTAGATGTAGACGCTCTGGAAGGCGAGGAAGAACACCAGCGTGGTGGCGGCGGCGCCCAGCACCCGGCGCCGGCCCAGCGGCGCCAGGCGCGCCGCGAGGGTGGGGGCGGCGGCGGGGGCGGGTAGGTCGCGCAGCAGCGCCGCCAGGCCGGCGAAGGCGGCCACGCCCAGGGCGGTGACCAGCCACATCGTCATCCGCCAGTCGGCGCGCCCGATCCAGGTGCCCAGCGGCACCCCGAGGGCGGTGGCCACCGTCATGCCGCCGAGCACGGT
Organism: Kitasatospora sp. NPDC001225; assembly: GCF_053597855.1. Lineage (NCBI taxonomy): Bacteria > Bacillati > Actinomycetota > Actinomycetes > Kitasatosporales > Streptomycetaceae > Kitasatospora > Kitasatospora sp. NPDC001225. Next base: position 1,425 of record NZ_JBSFJC010000191.1, on the reverse strand, counting down.
GGCCAGCGCCCGGCCGCGCCGCTCGGGGGCGACCAGCGTGGTGGCCACCGCGTTGGCGGTCGGCGTGTAGAGGGCGGCGCCGGCCGCCGCCAGCACCCGGGTGGCCAGCAGCAGTTCGTAGGTGGGGGCGAGCGCGCTGAGCGCGTTGGCCGCGCTGAACACGACGAGCGCGGTCAGCAGCAGGCGCCGGCGCGGCCAGCGGGCGGTGAGCGTGGCCAGCACCGGGGCCAGCAGCGCGTAGCCGAGGGCGAAGACGGTGACCAGCTGGCCGGCGGCCGGCACCGACACCCCCAGGTCGGCGGAGATCGGGCCGAGGATGCCGGCGAAGACCATCGAGTCGGTGCCCATGGCGAAGGTGCCGAGGGCGAGCAGGAGCAGACGAACGGGCACGGGAGGGCCCCCCGGGACACAGGAACGGATTGTTTGATAAGCATGCAACAGTTGGACGCTCGTCAAACACTCGGGGATTGGTGGATGATTGTCAAACCATCTGTGTCCCCCCGGCGGCCCGAGGAGCGTGCGCCATGACCGACGACGAGCGGCTTCCCCAGCCCGCCACCGCCGACATCGACCTCGTCACCGTCCTGCACGCCCTGGGCGACCCCGTGCGCATGACCCTGCTGCTCAGCTACGCCGACGACGCCGAGCACTCCTGCGGCCCGCGCGACCTGGGCCTGGACCACCTCCACAAGTCGACCGTCTCCCACCACATGCGGGTGCTGCGCGAGGCCGGCGTCACCACCACCCGCGTCGCCGGGCGCAACCGCTTCGTCAGCCTGCGCCGCGCCGACCTCGACAGCCGCTTCCCCGGACTGCTCGACGCGCTCCTGGCGGCCCAGGCGGCCCCCGCGCGGTAGGGGGCCGGCTCCGGGCTGCCGCCGCGGGCCTATGCCCGCGGTCGTACGGCGTGGCGGCCGCTCCTGCCCCCGGCGGACGCGCCCGGGCGGGGCCCGGCGGCACGGTGGACGGGCACGCCGCCCGCCGACCCGATCGCCGCAGGAGCACGCCCGTGACCAGATCCCAGCCCGGCCTCCCGTCCGGCCTCCCGTCCGGCCTCCCGTCCGGCCTCCCGTCCGGCCTCCCGTCCGGCCGTCCGCTCAGCCGTCGGGGTGTGCTCGGGGCGCTCGCCCTGGGCGCCGCCGGCGCCGTCGCCGGCGGCGGGCCCGTGCGCATGAACCAAAGCGCTACGGTGACGTCGTGCAGCTTCGGTATGCTTTCCGCGTGTACCCGAGTGCCGGTCAGCGTTCTTCGCTGGCAAGGTCGTTCGGGTGTGCGCGGGTGGTCTTCAATGACGCGCTCCGTGTCCGTGAGGACGCCCGCGCGGCCGGGTTGCCGTTCGTCACGTCGGCCGAGCTGTCCAAGCGGCTGACGGCCTCGAAGAAGACCCCCGGGCGTGCCTGGCTCGGCGAGGTGTCCTCGGTGATC
>NZ_JBSFJC010000190.1:0-11561 GCF_053597855.1 Kitasatospora sp. NPDC001225 | reverse complement strand
GGGGCGGGTGGGTGGGGGTGGGGGAGGTGGCCGCGGAGAGGGAGGTGGGGGGCTGAGGGGGCGGGCGCGTGGGCGGGGCGTTGCCCGGCGCGCCCGCTGAGGGGGGTGCCAGAAGGGGGTGTCAGGTGGGGATGCCCGGGAGGGCGGGGGTGGGGGCGCCCCAGGTGTGGGCGCGGAGGGTGGCTTCGCGGAGGGCGGTGGCGGCGAAGGGGCGGTAGGGGGTGGGGAGGGTGAGGAGCAGGTCGGCGTAGGTGGTGGTCAGGCGGGTTTCCAGGTGGACGGCGAGTTTGGCGGCGTCGGTGGGGGAGGCGACGGGGAAGGGGAGCTGGTAGCCGGCGGCGGCGGGGGTGGGGGCGGCGGTGACGGAGGTGAGGAGGCGTTGCCAGGCGTCGCGTTGGGCCTGGTGGGCGGCGTGGGTGGTGCGGGCGGCGGTGCGCTGGGGGTCGTCGGGGAGGTGGGCGCCGACCACGCCGTAGCCGTAGACGGCGGCGTGTTCGGCGCTGAGGGCGGCTTGGAGGGCGGGGACGGCGGCGTTGGCGTCGGCGGCGCGTTCGGTGGTGGTGCTGCCGGCGGTGGTGGTGCCGTCGGGGGTTTTGACGGGGGTCTGGTCGCCGAGGGCCGCGGCGTGCAGGGCGTTGCCGGCGGAGACGGAGGCGAGCAGGCGGGCGAGGGGTGGGCTGACCTCGTCGAGGCCCTGGAGGTGGGACTCGGCGGTGCGGTGCTCCATGAGGGCCAGCTCGGGGAGGGTGGGGAGGGCGCGGGACGGGGTGCCGGTGGGGGAGGGGCTCGCGCTCGGCAGGCCCTGGGCGAGGGCGGCGCGGTGCCGGGCGGTGTCGTCGCGCAGCGGTTGGAGCAGGGCGGTCTGGGCGCCCGGGGCGGTGAGCAGGTTGTCGTAGGCGCCGAGCAGGAGGTCGGTGTCGGCGATCGCGCGCAGGCGGGCCGGGGTGTCGAGGTCGCGGGGTGGGGTGGGGCCGGCCGGGTGGGCGCCGTGGGGGTCGGCGGTGCAGGCGGTGAGGGTGGTGAGCAGTCCGAGGGCCAGGAAGGTCCGTCGGCTGGGCGGCTGCATCGGGATCACTCCGGGCGGGTACGGGAGGACGGCCTCCCCGCCTGCCCTCGTTGGCGTGAATGATTACAGAATCCCCACGTTCCCGGGTGCGGTTCGGGGATGCCGTGCCGGGTGTGAGCTTGCTCGCAGTGGGTGGCGTGGGCGTGGTCGGCGGAGGTCCGGAATCGGTGGTTGGGGGCTTGACCGGATAGGCTTTGGGCCGAGCTGCCGTGACCCGGTGTGGCACACCGGGGGCGCGGGGCGACCTTCTGACAACAGCAGACGCGGCCGAGGAGTCCACCCGGATGAGCACCACCCACACCGACCGGCTGCGAGCGTTGCTGGAGCCGCTGGCCGAGCAGGCCGGACTGGATCTGGAGGACGTCAGGGTCACCCGGGCGGGCAGCCGTCGGCAGGTGCAGATCGACGTCGACACCGACGGCGGCGTGGACATGGACGCCATCGCCGAGTTCAGCCGGGTGGTCGGTGAGGCCCTGGACGAGTCGGACCTGATGGGGGACGACGCGTACCTGCTGGAGGTCGGCTCGCCGGGTGCGGAGCGTCCGCTGGTCCTGCCCCGGCACTGGCAGCGCGCCGAGGGTCGGCTGGCCAAGATCCACCTGGAGGACGGCGGGGAGATCGTCGCCCGGGTGCTGGAGGCCGACGAGGACGGCGCACTGGTCGAGGTGCAGCCGGTGAAGGGACGCGGCCGTCCGAAGGAGCGCCGTCTGGCGTACGCGGAGGTGGCCCGGGCGCGCGTCCAGGTCGAGTTCAACCGCAAGGACGACGAGCTCCTGGACGAGGCCGCGGACTTCGACGAGGGGGAGGACGGCGCCGAGTGAACCCCCGGTGCCGTACGACCATGACGAACGTGACGAAAGACGAGGAGGCGTAGCCGTGGACATCGACATGAGTGCCCTGCGCACGCTGGTCAACGAGAAGAACATCCCCTTCGACCTGCTGGTCGAGTCCATCGAGTCCGCCCTCCTCACCGCGTACCACCGCACCGAGGGCTCGCGCCGGCGGGCCCGGGTGAACCTGGACCGCAAGAGCGGCCACGTCACCGTGTGGGCGATGGAGGACCCGGCGGAGCTGGACGAGGGCGTCGAGCCGAAGGAGTTCGACGACACCCCGAGCGGCTTCGGCCGGATCGCGTCCAGCATCGGCATCCAGGTGATGATGCAGCGCCTGCGCGACGCCGCGGACGACCAGACCTTCGGCGAGTACGCGGGCAAGGAGGGCGACATCGTCACCGGTGTCGTCCAGCAGGGCAACGACCCGAAGAACGTGCTGGTCGACATCGGCAAGCTGGAGGCCATCCTGCCGCCGCAGGAGCAGGTCCCGGGCGAGGACTACCGGCACGGCACCCGCCTGAAGTGCTACGTGGTGGCCGTGCGCCGCGGCGTGCGCGGGGCCTCGGTGACGCTGTCGCGCACCCACCCCAGCCTGGTGAAGAAGCTGTTCGCGCTGGAGGTCCCGGAGATCGCGGACGGCAGCGTGGAGATCGCGGCGATCGCCCGTGAGGCCGGCCACCGGACCAAGATCGCGGTCTGGTCGCGCCGCCAGGGCCTGAACGCCAAGGGCGCCTGCATCGGCCCGATGGGCTCCCGGGTGCGCGCCGTGATGGGCGAGCTGCACGGCGAGAAGATCGACATCGTCGACTGGTCCGAGGACCCCCGGGAGATGGTGGCCGCCGCCCTGTCGCCCGCACGGGTGACCAGCGTGGAGATCGTGGACGCCGCCCAGCGTTCCGCCCGGGTGATCGTGCCGGACTACCAGCTGTCGCTGGCGATCGGCAAGGAGGGGCAGAACGCCCGCCTGGCCGCGCGCCTGACCGGGTGGCGGATCGACATCCGGCCGGACACCGAGGTCCCCGCCGAGGAATCGCAGGCCCGGTAATCATCGTTGTCGTGTGCGCCCCTGCCGGTCCTCCGGGATCGGCGGGGCGGCGCCATGTCGCTTCGGAGGGGTAGACTTGCCTTCGTCTGGCCGGACGCATGTCCGAGCACGCCCGGAACGCACCTGCGTGGGCTGCCGCAAGCGAGCGGCCAAGCACCAGCTGTTGCGTGTCACGGCGGTCGAGGGCGAGTGCGTCCCTGATCCCCGCGGCGCACTCCCGGGCCGGGGAGCTCACCTGCACCCCGATCCGGCCTGCCTCGACCTCGCGGTCCGCCGTCGGGCGTTCCCCCGGGCCTTCCGGCTCCAGGGCGCGCTCGACACCGAGCGGCTCCGCGGGTTCATCGGGGAGCTGGTGGGCGGAGCCCCCTAGCCGGGCGGCCTCCCGCGACACTCGCCGCTCGCGCGGCGGAGAACCACCGCAACAAGCACAGCGCTCGGGCAGCCGCGCGCCGTGCCACCAGTCAGGTACCTCGCGATGTGGAAGTAGGTCGAGATTGCGATGAGCTCTCGATGAGTACGCGATGAGTACGCGATGGGTACGCCCATGAAGTAGCGACAGTCCGGCGGACGAGACCCCCGGACTCATAGACAGGAGTGAAGTGGCTAAGGTCCGGGTTTATGAACTCGCCAAGGAGCTTGGCTTGGAGAGCAAGGCCGTCATGGCCAAGCTCACCGAGCTCGGCGAGTTCGTCCGTTCGGCGTCCTCGACGATCGAGGCGCCGGTCGTACGCAAGTTGACTGACGCGCTTGGTGTGGCCCCCACCGGTGGTGGTTCCGCTGCCAAGCCGGGCCCGCGGAAGCCCGCGGCGCCCTCCCCCGCGGCCGGCTCGGGTGCCCCGAAGCCGGGCGCTCCGACCCCGGGTCCGCGCCCCAGCGCGACCCCTGGTCCCCGTCCGACCCCGGCTGCCGCCGCGCCTTCCGCGCCGGCTGCCGCCCCTGCGGCCCCCGCGGCCGGAGCGGGTGCCCCGAAGCCGGGCGCGCCGACTCCGGGCCCGCGTCCGGCCGCGCGTCCCGCCGCTCCGGCGGCTCCGGCCGCGCCCGCGGCCGAGTTCTCCTCGCCGGCTCCGGCCGAGGCCCCGCGTCCCGCCGCCCAGGCCCCGCGCCCGAGTGGCGGCCAGGCCTCCGGCGGTGCCCGTCCGGGCCCGCGTCCGGCCGGTCCGCGTCCGGGCAACAACCCGTTCACCTCGGGTAGCGCCACCGGCATGGGCCGCCCCGGCGACCGCCGTCAGGGTGGTCAGGGCGGTGCTCCGCGTCCGGGTGGTGCCCAGGGTGGCGACCGTCCGCGTCCGGGCGGCGACCGTCCGCGTCCCGCCGGTGCCCCGGGTGCCGGTGCGCCGCGTCCCGGTGGCGACCGTCCGCGTCCCGCCGGTGCCCCGGGTGCCGGTGCGCCGCGTCCGGGTGGCGCTCCGCGTCCGGGTGCTCCGGGTGCCGGTGCCCCCCGTCCGGGTGGCGCCCCGCGTCCCGACGGCATGCCGCGTCCGGCCGGTCCGCGCCCCGGCGCGCCGTCCCCGTCCGGCATGCCGCGCCCGAACCCGGGCATGATGCCGCAGCGTCCGGCCGGCCCGCGTCCGGGCCCCGGTGGCCGTGGTCCGGGTGGCCCCGGCGGCCGTCCGGGTGGTCCGGGCGGCGCCGGCGGTGCCCGTCCCGGCTTCCAGGGTCGTCCGGCCGGTCCGGGCTCGCGTCCGGCCGGTGGCGGCGGCTTCGGCGGTCCGCGTCCGGGTGGCGGCGCCCCCGGTGGTGGCGGCGGTTTCGGCCCCCGTCCCGGCGGCTTCGGCGGTCGTCCCGGTGGCCCGGGTGCCCGTGGTGGCACGCAGGGTGCCTTCGGTCGTGGCCCGGGCGGTCGCCCGGCTCGCGGTCGCAAGTCGAAGCGGGCGAAGCGCCAGGAGTACGAGGCCATGCAGGCCCCGTCCGTCGGCGGTGTGATGCTCCCTCGCGGCAACGGCCAGACCGTTCGCCTGTCGAGCGGCGCCTCGCTGATGGACTTCGCGGAGAAGATCAACGCCAACCCGGCCGCGCTCGTCTCCGTCATGTTCAACCTCGGTGAGATGGTCACCGCGACCCAGTCGGTCTCCGACGCGACCCTCGAGCTGCTGGCCGGCGAGATGGGCTTCCAGCTGGAGATCGTCAGCCGGGACGACGAGGACCGCGAGCTGCTGGAGTCGTTCGACATCGACTTCGGTGCCAACGAGGGCGACGAGGACCAGCTGGCCCCGCGCCCGCCGGTCGTCACCGTCATGGGTCACGTCGACCACGGTAAGACCCGCCTGCTGGACGCGATCCGCAAGTCCAACGTGGTGGCCGGCGAGGCCGGTGGCATCACCCAGCACATCGGTGCCTACCAGGTGGCGACGATGGTGAACGGCGAAGAGCGCCCGATCACCTTCCTCGACACCCCGGGTCACGAGGCGTTCTCCGCCATGCGTGCCCGTGGTGCCAAGTCCACCGACATCGCGATCCTGGTGGTCGCGGCCAACGACGGTGTCATGCCGCAGACGGTCGAGGCGCTGAACCACGCCAAGGCCGCGGGTGTGCCGATCGTGGTCGCCGTCAACAAGATCGACGTCGAGGGCGCCGACCCGACCAAGGTCCGCGGTCAGCTGACCGAGTTCGGTCTGGTGGCCGAGGAGTACGGCGGCGACACCATGTTCGTCGACATCTCCGCGCGCCAGGGCCTGAACATCGACCAGCTGCTGGAGGCCGTGGTCCTGACCGCGGACGCCTCGCTGGACCTGCGGGCCAACCCCGAGCAGGACGCGCAGGGTATTGCGATCGAAGCCCACCTGGACAAGGGCCGCGGCGCCATGGCGACCGTCCTGGTCCAGCGCGGTACCCTCCGCGTCGGTGACTCGATCGTCGTGGGCGACGCCTACGGCCGCGTCCGCGCCATGCTGGACGAGAACGGCAACAACCTCGCCGAGGCGGGCCCGTCCCGTCCGGTGCTGCTGCTCGGTCTGACCTCGGTGCCCCGCGCCGGCGACAGCTTCATCGTCGTCGACGAGGACCGCACCGCCCGTCAGATCGCCGAGAAGCGCTCGGCCCGCGACCGCAACGCCGCCTTCGCGCAGCGTCGGGTCCGGGTGTCCCTGGAGGACCTGGACAAGGCCATCGCCGCCGGCTCCATCGAGCAGCTCAACCTCATCATCAAGGGTGACGTCTCCGGTTCGGTCGAGGCCCTCGAGGACGCCCTCGTCAAGCTGGACGTGGGCGAGGAGGTCGAGCTCCGGGTCCTGCACCGCGGTGTGGGTGCCATCACCGAGTCCGACGTGGACCTGGCGATGGGCTCGGACGCCATCATCATCGGCTTCAACGTGCGCGCCGAAGGCCGTGCGCGCGCCGCGGCCGACAAGGAAGGCGTGGACGTCCGGTACTACTCGGTCATCTACCAGGCGATCGAGGAGATCGAGAACGCCCTCAAGGGCATGCTCAAGCCGGAGTACGAGGAGGTGCGCCTCGGCGCCGCGGAGATCCGCGAGGTCTTCCGCTCCTCCAAGTTCGGCAACATCGCCGGTGTCCTGGTCCGCGACGGCATCATCCGCCGCAACGCCAAGGCCCGCCTCATCCGCGACGGCAAGGTCGTGGCGGAGAGCCTCACCATCGAGGGTCTGCGCCGCTTCAAGGACGACGCGACCGAGGTCCGCGAGGGCTTCGAGGCCGGTGTCACCCTGGGGTCGTTCAACGACATCAAGGTCGAGGACATCATCGAGACCTACGAGATGCGCGAGAAGCCGCGCGCCTAGTCGGTGTCAGCCGGGGCCGGTCGACGGGTGGTATTTCCGTCGACCGGCCCCGGTCTCGCTGTGTAGGGTCCGGGGTAGTCACACAGTGGCGCCAGCCCGTTTCCGGGCTGCTCCCCGAGGCCTTCCAGGTCGGCGAGACCTGTCATACATGTTCGTGGGAACACTCACCTTCGACCTGCTGCTGGGCGACGTCCACTCGCTCAAGGAGAAGCGTTCGATCGTGCGGCCCATCGTGGCCGAACTGCAGCGCAAGTACAGCGTGTGCGCTGCCGAGACCGGGAACCAGGACCTGCACCGCCGGGCCGAGATCGGCCTCGCGGTGGTCTCCGGCGAAGCCGGGTACGTCACCGAGGTCCTGGACAGCTGTGAGCGGTTGGTCGCCGGCCGCCCCGAGGTACAGCTCCTCTCCGCGAGGCGGCGGTACCACAACGACGACGACGAATGAGGACCGTGGAGCCGGCCGACGGAAGTCGCCGTTCTCACACGGATCAGGACCGAGAGCGCCCGCAAGGCCGGGCGCGGGCCGGTACTTTGGGGCGTGGGCCCCGACGGGTGCGCAGTTCTCCCGGGTACCGGGCCCATTGCACGAGGAGGCAACGTGACCGACACCGCTAGGGCGCGCAAGCTCGCCGACCGCATCCAGGTGGTCGTCGCCCAGACCCTGGAGCGGCGGATCAAGGACCCCCGACTGGGGTTCGTGACCATCACCGACACCCGGGTGACCGGGGACCTGCGCGAGGCCACCGTCTTCTACACCGTCTTCGGTGACGAGACCGAGCGCGAGGCCACCGCGGCCGCGCTGGAGAGCGCCAAGGGCGTGATCCGCTCCGAGGTCGGCAAGATCGGGGTGCGCTTCACCCCGACGCTGACCTTCGTCGCGGACGCGCTGCCGGACAACGCCCGGAACATCGACGACCTGCTCGACCGGGCCCGCAACTCGGACGCCGCCGTGCGCACCCGGGCCGCGGGGGCGAGCTACGCCGGCGAGGCGGACCCGTACCGGGTTCCGGCGGCCGAGCGTGACGACGAGGACGAGTAGTCATGGCGGGTGAGCCGGCGCAGGCCGCCTCGCGAGCCGGATCGACCACGGGGGCGTCCTCCACCAGCACGGTGGAGGGTGCCCTCGTGGCGCTTCCGGGCCCGCGCGCCGAGGAGAGCGGGTTCGAGCTGCTCTGGCAGCAGGTGGTGGCGGAGATCGGGCGGGCCCGTTCGATCGACCTGATCTGCCACATCTGCCCGGACGGCGACGCGCTGGGCTCCTCGCTGGCGGCGGCGCTGGCGCTGCGGGCGCTCGGCAAGCAGGTGCGGGTCTCCTTCGGCGACGACCCGCAGGTCGTGCCCGAGTCGCTGGCCTTCCTGCCCGGCCAGGAGCTGATCGTGCCGGCTGTCGAGGTGCCGGACGTGCCGGAACTGGTGCTCTGCTTCGACGTGGCCGCGGAGAGCAGGCTCGGCCTGCTGCACGCCAAGGCCTTCGCCGCGCCCGTCCTGGTGGTGCTCGACCACCACGCCTCCAACCCGGGCTTCGGCACCCACCAGCTGATCGACCCGACCGCGCCGGCCACCGCCGTGCTGGTCGACGAACTGCTGCGCCGGCTCGGCGTGGAGCTGGACCAGGAGCTGGCCACCTGCCTCTACACCGGTGTCGCCACCGACACCGGTTCGTTCAAGTACCGGGCCACCACGCCCGCCACCCACGAGCTGGCCGCCCGGCTGCTGGCTACCGGCATCCGGCACGACCTGATCGCCCGGCAGCTGTGGGACACCTCCTCCTTCGGCTATCTCAAGGTGCTCGCGGGCGCGCTCGACCGGGCCGTCTACGAGCCGGAGGCGGCGGACGGGCTGGGCCTGGTGTGGACCTGGGTGCCGTACCAGGACCTCGCGCTGTTCAGCGTCACGGTCGAGGAGATCGAGGGGCTGATCGACATCCTGCGCCGCCCGGCCGAGGCCGAGGTGGCGCTGGTGCTCAAGCAGGACCCGGACGGCACGCTGCGCGGCTCCTCGCGTTCCAAGGGCGCGGTGGACGTCGCCGCGGCCTGTGCCGAACTGGGCGGCGGGGGGCACGTCTTCGCGGCCGGATTCAGCGTCCGGCAGGACGTGGCCGCGGTGGTCGAGCGGTTCCGGGGCGCCCTGCGACCGGTACGTTGATCATCTCTGCTGTTGTTGTTGAGAGAAAGAACCCGATGAAGCGCAAAGGCACCGGCCCGGACGGCCTGGTGATCGTCGACAAGCCTGAGGGCATCACGTCGCACGGGGTCGTCGCCAAGCTGCGGTGGCTGGCCGGGACCCGGAAGGTCGGGCACGCCGGCACCCTGGACCCGATGGCCACCGGCGTCCTGGTGATCGGCGTCGAGCGGGCCACCCGGCTGCTCGGCCACCTGATGCTCACCGCCAAGACCTACGAGGCGACCATCCGGCTCGGCCAGACCACCGTCACGGACGACCGCGAGGGCGAGGTCACCGCCTCGGCCCCGGCCGACGCCGTCACCCGGGAGGCGATCGACGCCGGGATCGCGGCGCTCACCGGCGAGATCATGCAGGTGCCGTCCAAGGTCAGCGCGATCAAGATCGACGGCAAGCGCTCGTACGCGCGGGTGCGCGAGGGCGAGGACTTCGAGCTCGCGGCCCGGCCGACCACGATCCACTCCTTCACCGTGCACGGACAGCGCGCGGCGGTCGCCGAGGACGGCACGCCGGTGATCGACCTGGACGTCACCGTCGAGTGCTCCTCCGGCACCTACATCCGGGCGCTGGCCCGGGACCTGGGCGCCGGGCTGGGCGTCGGCGGGCACCTGACCGCGCTGCGGCGCACCAGGGTCGGGCCGTACGGGGTGGAGTCGGCGCGCACCCTGGAGCAGCTGGAGGCCGACGTCACCGGCGAGTCCGCCAAGGGTCTCGAGGTGCTGCCGATCGGCGAGGCCGCGGCGGCCGCCTTCCCGCGCTGGGACCTGGACGAGGCCTCGGCGGAGAAGCTGTCGCACGGCGCCCGGCTGAAGGCGCCCGGGATGGGCGTGGACGGGCCGATCGCGGTGTTCGGGCCGGACGGGCGCTTCCTCGCGCTGGTCGAGGAGAAGGGCGGGCAGGCGAAGCCGGTCGCGGTCTTCGTCGGCTGACGCCCCCGCTGTTCGGAGCCCCCGTCGGGAATCGTCCCGACGGGGGCTTCCCCGTTCCCGGACCCCCTTTCACCCGCACGAGGGAGCGCGCGGAGTGAACGCCCGTGGTGAGCGGCGCGGGCGCGGTCGGACCGCCTCCCGCGCGGGCAGGCTCCGGGCGGCGGGCGAGCGACGGTCGAGGGGGCATGGGATGCCGGGGTTTCTGGAGGGCGATCCGGGGCGGTACCTGCTGCGGATCCGCGACCTCAACGGGCGGCTGCACGGCTTAGGGTTCGTCGCCGACCCGCAGGGGGGCGTGCTGACGGCACACGAGAGCGTGGCCGGACTGGACCGGGTCGTCCTGCACACCCCCGGCGGGCAGACCAGGGTGCTCGGCCCGGACGCCGTGCTGCCGCTGCCCGGGCACGGGCTCGCCCTGCTGCGCACCGAGGCGGTCGGCGGGCTGCCGGTGCCGCCGCTGCCGCTGGCCGCCGTCGCGGCCGGGCACGAGGTGCTGCTGCCCGCGCTGGTGGGGGAGGACGGCCGGGTGGTCGCGCTGCGCTGCGGGCTGCTCGGGGTCACCGGCGCGGCGTACGGCGGGCACCGGCTGGGCGGGGTGCTGCTGCTGGACGTGCCGGTGGTCGGCGGGGTCGCGGTGCCGGCCGGCTCGCCGGTGCTGGACGCCCGCAGCGGGGCGGTGGTCGCCCTGGCCGCGCCCGCCCTGCGCGACCCCCGGCACGGCGGGGCGCTGCCGGCCGTGGCGGTGGGGGCGGGCCCCGCGGACGGGACGGCGGCCGCCGGGGTGCTGGCCGGGCTGCTGGCGAGCAACGCGGCGGCGGTGCCCGGCTACGGCCCGGCGCTCAACCTGGCCGGGGTGCTGCGGCTGACCGCCGCCCAGGTGACGGCCGCCGGTGCCGGGCCCGCCCGGGTGGCCGACCTGGCCGCCGACCGGGTGGACCGGCCGGACGGCCTCGCCGGGGACGAGCCGGCCGCGACCGTCACCGCGCTGGTCGGCGCCCCCGGCAGCGGACGCACCACCGAACTGGCCGCGCTGGCCGCCCGCCGGCACGGCGGCGCCCACCCGCTGCCCACCCTCTGGCTGCGCGGCGCCGACCTGCGGGCCGGGGACCGCTCGCTCGCCGAGCCGCTGGAGCGGGCGCTGGCCGCCGCCGCGGCCGGACTCGGCACCCCGGCGCCCGCGCCGGAGCCGGTGGCGGCGCTGTGCGCGGCGGCGGGCCGGCCGCTGCTGGTGGTCCTGGACGGCCCCGAGGAGGCCCCGCTGGCGGTGGACGCGCGCTGGCTGCGCGGCGCCGGCCAGTGGCTGACCGGCTGCGGCGCCCGGCTGGTCACCGCCTGCGGCGAGGAGCTCTGGGAGCGGCTCGCGGCCGAGACCTGGGGGAGCGGCACGCCCGGCCCCCGCCGTACCGCCGAACCGCACCCGGACGGCGACCTGGGCAGCGCCCCCACCGTACGGATGGACGGCCGCGGCCCGGACGGGCCGAGCCTGGCCGGGCAGCGGCTCGGCCCGCTGCCCCCCGAGGCGGCCGAGCGGGTGCGCCGCCGGTACGGGCTGCCGCCGGGCCACCCGGCCGCCGCCGGGGACGGCGGGCACCCGCTGGCCGTCCGGCTGGCCGGGGAGCTGTGGGCCCAGGGGCTGCGCGACGGGCCGGTGCGCCGCGGCGAGCTGTTCGACGCCTTCCTGGACCTGCGCTGCCTGCGGGTGGCCCAGCGGCTGGCCGAGGACGGCCGGCCGCGCCGCCCGGGCGCCCACCGCCGGGGCGCGGTGCGGCC
>NZ_JBSFJC010000189.1:0-11874 GCF_053597855.1 Kitasatospora sp. NPDC001225 | reverse complement strand
GCTGGTCACGGAGCTGGCGTGTGGGCATGGCTCTTCCTGCCGACGGGGTTGCCGTGGGCAGTCATGCCCGCCGTGGTCGGCCGAACACCCCGGGTACGGGCGGATCGGCCGGAAACGGCGCATGAAGGGCTTGATCACTGCGGGGGCGTCCGCAGGCCGCGGACCCGGGCCGGTGCCCCGGCCGCGCCGATGGGCGAAGATGGACCGGTGACCGAATCCCGCACCGCGCCCCGCCTCATCGCCACCGACCTGGACGGCACCCTGCTCTGCTCCGGCGGCACCGTCACCGACCGCACCGCCGCGGCGCTGGCGGCGGCCGAGGCGGCCGGGGTGCGGGTGGTGTTCGTGACCGGGCGGCCGCCGCGCTGGATGCGGCAGGTGAGCCCGCACATCGGCGGCCACGGGGTGGCGATCTGCTCCAACGGCGGCGCGGTGGTGGACGTGCGGCGCGGCGAGCTGCTGGAGACCTTCCCGCTGCCGGTGGAGACCACCCTGGCGGTGGTCGAGACGCTGCGGGCCGCGCTGCCCGGCACCGCGTTCGCCTTCGAGTACCCGGGCGGCTGGGCCCGCGAGGCCGGCTACGCGGTGCCGATGTGGGGCGACGAGATGGAGCACGAGGTCGGCCCGGCGGAGGAGCTGCTGGGGGCCGGCGGGTCGGTCCGCGGCCTGTTCAAGCTGCTGGCCAAGCACCCGGACCTCGACCCGGACAAGTTCCTCGCCGAGGCCAGGGCGGCGGCCGGGCACCTGGCCGAGATCACCCGCTCCGCGTCGATCCCGCTGCTGGAGATCAGCGCGCCCGGCGTCACCAAGGCCAGCACGCTGGCCCGCTGGTGCGCCGGGCACGGGATCGACCGGAGCGAGGTGGTGGCCTTCGGCGACATGCCGAACGACCTGGAGATGCTGGCCTGGGCCGGCACCGCGTACGCCGTCGCCAACGCGCACCCGCAGGTGCTGGCGGCGGTGCCGCTGCACACCGTGAGCAACGAGCAGGACGGCGTCGCGGCGGTGCTGGAGGAACTGCTCGGGCTCGGCTGAACCCGGGGCTCCTCCAGCCGGTCGGTGCTCAGCCGAAGCGGCCGTTGACGTAGTCCGAGGTCCGCTGGTCGCGCGGGCTGCCGAAGATCTGCCCGGTCGGCCCGGCCTCGACGATCCGCCCCGGGGTGTCGTGGGTGGCCAGGAAGAACGCGCAGGTCTGCGAGACGCGCTGGGCCTGCTGCATGTTGTGGGTGACGATCACGATGGTGAGCCGCCCGCGCAGTTCGGCGATGGTCTCCTCGACCCGGCGGGTGGAGGTCGGGTCGAGCGCGGAGCACGGCTCGTCCATCAGCAGGATGTCCGGCGAGACGGCCAACGACCGTGCGATGCACAGGCGTTGCTGCTGGCCGCCGGAGAGCGCCCCGCCCGGGGTGTGCAGCCGGGTGGACACCTCGTCCCAGAGCCCGGCCCGGCGCAGGCTGGTCTCCACCAGGTGCTGGCGCTCCTCCTTGGAGACCTTGATCCCGGCCAGCTTGAGCCCGCTGGAGACGTTGTCCTGGATGGACATCGCCGGGAACGGGTTGGGCCGCTGGAACACCATGCCGATCCGGCGCCGCACCTCGGCGGGCCGGCGGCCGGGCCGGTAGACGTCGTCGCCGTCCAGCAGCACCTCGCCGGCGAGGGCGGCGCCGCGCACCATCTCGTGCATCCGGTTGAGGATCCGCAGGTAGGTGGACTTGCCGCAGCCGGACGGGCCGATCAGCGCGGTGACCTCGCCGGCCGGCATCGCCAGCGAGACCCGCTCCAGCACCTTGCGGCTGCCGAACCAGGCGGAGACCTCCCGGGTCTCCAACCCGGCGAGCGGCCCGCCGTCGGGGTGGCCGTCCGCGTCCTGCCCGTACGGCTGGTCCGCGTACGGGTCGGGGGCGACCGGGGGGAGGGTGATGGTGTCGGCGACCGGGTCGGTCGGTGGGAACTCGGCCTGCGGGGTGTCGGTCAGTGGTGCGTCGGTCATCGGAACGGTCCTCCGGGCGCGCGTCAGTAGAGGTTGGGCAGCAGGGCGGCGGCGTTCTCGTAGACCGCCCAGAGCAGCGCGCCGACCACCGGCGCGAGGCTCAGGTAGGCGGCCGAGCGCCGCCAGTACCGGGCCAGCACCAGGGCGCCGGCCACCGCGCCGAGCAGGCCGAGCGACCAGAGCTGGAGGGTGGCCAGCGCGCCCTTGTCCGCGGCCAGCGCCTTGTCGTACGGGACGGTCGCGGGCCGGCGGCCGGGGTTCTGCTCCGGGTCGCCGTCCAGCCGGGCGCCGATCAGCACGGTGGAGCCGGGGATCCAGTCGGAGTCGCCGGTGACCAGCACCATCCGGTTGCCGGCCGCCGGGTCGACGATCGGGTGGTCGCCGTCGCCGTACACGTTGACGGTGTAGCTGAACTTGCCCTGGCCGGTGGTGGTCTCGATCTTGTCGCCGACCCGCAGCTTGGACAGGTCGGCGAACGGCGCGCCGAAGGTGGCACCGCGGCCGAAGAGCACGGTGACCCCTCGCTGGCCGGGCAGCGCGGTGTCCCGGCGGTGGCCGGGGCCGCGCATCAGGTCCCGGCCGGTGGTGCCCTCGACGACCACGGCCTGGTGCAGGCCGATCGCCGGGATGTCCAGCAGCGCCACCGGGGCGCCGTCGGCGGCCGCGCCGGTCGGGGCGACCGCCCGGGCCAGCTGGTCGCGGAAGGTCTTGTACCCGGTGGACTGGTAGTGCCGCTGCTGGACGTGCGACAGCGTGAACAGGTACCCGACGAAGCCGAGCACCAGCGCGGCCGCCAGGCTGACCGCCCAGGCGCCCTGGAGGAACCGCCGCCGCCCGGGGGAGACGGCGGGCCGGACCGGGGCGTCGGACGCGGCGGGGGCGGCGGGGGCGGCCGGCTGCGCCGGGGCGCTCCGCTCGACCGGCTTCTCCAGCACCGGGGCCGTCACGAGGTGCCGCCCGAGCCGTTGCGGCGGCGCAGCAGACGGCGGCCGAGCAGCGGCGGGACGAGCACCACGGCGAGCAGTTCCAGCGCGGTGAGGGAGGACAGCATCCAGTCCTCGGGCTTGCCGCTGATCTCGACCACGTTGGCGGCCACCTCGGTGGCGGCGCCGCCGCGGCCGCGGGCGACCACCTGGCCGGTCTGCGGGTCGATCACGTCCTCGGTGCCGTCACCGGCGCCGGGCGCGTTCGGGTCGCCGCCGGCCGCTCCGGCGGCGTTCGGGTCGCCGGCACCGCCGGCCGTACCCGCGCCGCCGGTACCGCCCGCCGCACCGCCGGTACCGGTGCCCCCGGTGCCACCGGACCCGCCGGTGCCGCCGGAGCCGCCCGCCGCACCGCCGGAGCCGCCGGCCGCGCCGCCGGAACCGCCCGAGCCGGAGCCGGTCTTGACGGGCTGGCCGTCCTTCACGGTGCAGTCCAGCGGGCTGCCCGCCTTGTCGCAGGGGCTCGGCATCGGGGCGTTCTTGAGGACGGTCAGCTCCCCGGCCGAGTTGAAGGTCGGGTTGGCGCAGTTGGCGAGGGTGTCGGGGTCGACCGGGCTGGCGTTGCCGGGGATGTTCCTGGTCTGCAGCAGACCGCCCTTGACCAGGCCGCGCGGGATCGGCGAGTAGCCGAGGTCGTCCGCCTTGCCCTGGCCCTCGCACAGCACGTAGGAGAGGAAGCGGCTGAGCGCGGAGCCCTTGTCGTTGTTGAAGCGCGGCGGCGGGGGTGCCGAGGCTCCGGCGCGCGGCACGATCAGGTAGCTGTAGCTGGAGATCGGGTAGGCGCGCGGGTCGTCCATGGTGTAGACGCCGTCGAGGTTCTGCTGCAGGTAGTTCGGGTCGTTCGCGGGGGTGCCGTCGTCCACGCCGCGGATCTTGGCGGCGGTGAGCGCGACGGCGACGTTGGAGGCGGTCGGCAGCGCGTAGTAGCCGGCCTGGTTGAGCACCTTCACGACCGGCCAGTTGCTGCGCTTGGCGAAGGCGTACTCGTCGTAGCCGATGGTGCCGACGTTGGTCGGGGACTTGATGTAGCCGGCCACCACGTCGGAGCCGTTCTGCGCGGTCATCCGGCCGGAGGGCGGGAAGAACTCGGTGTAGTCACCGCAGCTCACGCCGTTGACGGACTTGCAGTAGGCGTCCCACTGGTCCTTGTGGGTGTGCTCCATCCAGCGGGTGAACTGCGCGGTGGCGCCGGAGCCGTCGGAGCGGACCACCGGGGTGATCGGCAGGCTGGGCAGCGGCTTGCCGTAGTCGTTGGTGATCTTCGGGTCGTTCCAGTTGGTGATCTTGTTGGTGAAGATGTCCACGACGGTCTGCGGGGAGAGCCGCAGGTCGCGGACCTGCTTGCCGCCGACCACCAGGTTGTACATGAAGGTGGTGCCGCCCGCGGTGATCGGTACGTAGGAGAAGCCCCAGGTGGGCTTCTCCGCGCTTCCGGTCCCGGACGCCTGGCCGCCCTGCCCCACCCCGCTGTCCTGCCCCGAGCGGAACGGCACGTCCGAGGCCGTGAAGTCGTCCTGCCCGTTCGACCAGGCGGTGCGGCCGGCCGCGGAGCCGACCGGGCTGAAGTTGATCTGGATGCCCTGCGGGGAGACGTCCTGCCGCCACTGGTCGATGGCAGGACCGGCCCAACTGGAGCCGTCCGCGCTCAGCGAGACGGAGGCCGCGAACGCCGGGGACTGCCCCAGCAGCGGGGAGGCCGCCGCGAGCATCAGGGACATCGTCCCCGCCAGCAGCCGGGCCACGGAGCGACTGAGGCCCCTGGACATGTGAACTCCTCTGGTACGGAGGGTGGTTGGTCTGGACATCAGTGCTTCGCCTGCGAGTGGAGGGCGTACGGACGGGCGATGCCCCCGAGGGCGGCCGCCTCCTGGCGGCGGGCCTCCCGGTTGATCCGGCGCTTCTGGGCCCGGGTCAGCTGCCCGGGACGGCGGCCGCCGAGCATGCGCGCGGTGACGAAGAGGATCAGCACCACGGCCATCAGGGTCAGGCCGGCCGCGAAGCCGCGCGCGATCATCCCGTCGTACGGCTGCTTGACGTAGTTCCAGATGTACAGCGGCAGCGACACCTGCTGCGCGTCGAACGGGCTGGCGTTGAACCGCGGGGTGAAGCCGGAGGTGAGCAGCACCGGCGAGGTCTCGCCGACGCCGCGCGCCATGCCGAGCACCACCGCGGTCACCAGACCGGGCCGGGCGGTCGGCAGCACCACGTTCCACACCGTGCGCCACTGGCTGCCGCCGAGCGCGTAGGAGGCCTCCCGCAGGGTGCCGGGCACCAGCCGGATGACCACCTCGGCGGCCCGGGTGACGATCGGCATCATCATCACGGTGAGCGCGAGCGAGGCCGCGAAGCCGCTCTTCTCGAAGCCGAAGGTGAGGATCACGATGCCGTAGACGAACAGGCCGGCCACGATGGACGGCAGCGCCGTCATCGCCTCGACCAGGGTGCGCACCGGGCGGGCCGCCCGGCCGCCGACCTCGGACATGAAGACGGCCGCGGCGATGCCCAGCGGAACGGCGAACAGGGAGGCCAGGCCCAGCTGTTCGAGCGAACCGACGATCGCGTTGAGCGCGCCGCCGGAGGTGAGCGGGTCGAGCGGGCCGGTGCGCTCCATCGACTCGGTGAAGAAGTTGAGGTGCTGGGCCGCCTCCCAGCCCCGGCTGGCGACGTAGCCGATCTGGTCGGCGGTCAGCGCGACCACCAGCAGCCCGGAGCTCCAGGCGACCACGGCGACCAGCCGGTCCCGCACCATCATCGGGTTCCACTGGAGCCGGCCGAGCAGGTAGTAGCCGGCCAGGAAGAGCAGGTACCAGCAGAGCAGGAAGCCGAAGGCGCCGCTGAACGGCAGCACCCGCTCGTAGAGCACCCAGTCCAGCGCTAGCGAGCCGACCGCCGCACCCGCCACGGTGAGGACGTCGTCGCGGGTGACGCCGCCGATCCGCAGCTTCTTCTCGGGGCCCGGGGTCCCGGCCGCGGCGGGCCCGGCGGGCCCGGGGGACGCGGGGGGCGAGGGCTCGCCGGCGGGCCCGGACGCCGCGACCGGCGGCAGGTCGAGCGTGGTCATCGGATGGTCCCTTCACGGTGCGGACGGCTGCGTGCCCTGTGGGCGGACTGACGGTCGGTCATGCTCAGTCCGCCGTCGCGGCGCCGGAGCGCGAGCGGTTGATGACGATCCCGGCCAGCACGTTGACCAGCAGGGTGAGCGCGAACAGCACCAGGCCGGCGGCCATCAGCGCGGAGAGCGACAGCGCGTCCGACTCGCCGAAGCGCAGCGCGATCAGCGCGGAGATCGAGTTGGCGCCGTTCTCCAGGATGTGGGTGATGGCCTTGAAGTTCGGCGAGATGATCAGCGCGACGGCGATCGTCTCGCCCATCGCCCGGCCGAAGCCCAGCATCACCGCGCCGATGACCCCGCCCTTGCCGAACGGCAGGACGACCGCGCGGACCATCCCCCACCGGGTCGAGCCGAGCGCGTACGCGCCCTCCCGCTCGCCCTGCGGGGCCTGGGAGAACACCTCCCGGCTGAGCGAGGTGACGATCGGGATGATCATCAGGGAGACCACCACGCCGGCGATGAAGGTCGACGAGGTGTACGAGGTGCCGATGTCGCCGGTCCGCACCTTGAGGAAGGGGATGTACTCCCCCAGGTGGTTGGCCAGCCAGCGGACGAAGCCGATGATCCGCGGCTGCAGGAAGAACAGGCCCCACAGGCCGTAGACGATGCTGGGGATCGCCGCCATCAGGTCGATCAGCGAGACCAGGGCGGCCCGCAGCCGCACCGGGGCGTACTCGGAGATGAAGATCGCGGTGCCGATCGCCACCGGGACGGCGATGACCAGCGCGATCACCGCGATCAGCAGGCCGTTGGGCAGGACGGCGGCGATGCCGAAGTTGTGGGCGGCGGTCTGCCACTTCTGCTCGGTCAGGAAGGACAGGCCGACGGCGCGCAGCGCGTCGGAGCCGCGCAGGATCAGGAAGAAGGCGATCAGTCCCATGATCGCGAAGACCGAGAAGCCGGCCAGCCGCAGCACGCCGCGGAACACCCGGTCGCCCGGGGTCGCGGGGGAGGTGATCGTGCGGGGCACGTCCTGGTCGGGCCCGTGGTCGGGTTGGCGTGGTGCCCCGGCGTACGGTGCCGCGGGCTCGGCGGCGGATGTCATGGTGTGCTCTCCGTGCTCGGGAACGGGCGTGCTCGGTGAGGGACCGGGGCGCTGCCTCGGCGGGAGGGAAAGCGCTCGGCGGGGCCGGAACGGCGGCCCCGCCGAGCGCGGGTTCCTACTTGCGGCGCAGTCGCGACCACTGGGCGCGGGCGCCGGTCAGCACCTTCGCCCCGGCCGGGGTACCGCCCAGGACCAGCGCGGCCGGTCCTCCGACCAGCAGCACCAGGCCGGCGATCAGCGCGACGGGCAGCAGCAGGCGGGCGGTGCCGGGACGGTCGGGCACCGGGGTGCCGACCGGCGCCGCGGCGATCGCGTTGCCGGAGGGCGCGGCGCCCGCGCCGGGCTTGGCGCCGCCGGCCGCACCGGGAGCCGCGGCTCCGCCGGCCGTGCCGGTCCCGGTGGAGCCGGTGCCGGAGAGGCCGCCGCCGGACAGGCCGTCGGAGGAGCCGAAGCCGGTGCCGCCGGAGTTGCCGTCGGCGGTGGTGCCGCCGGTGCCGGAGCTGCTCACCGGGGTGGTGCCGTCGCCCGTGCCGCCGGAGCCGGAGGAACCGTTGCCGCTCTCCGGGGTGCCCGGCTCGCCGCCGGGCGGAGGGGCGGTCTGGTTGCCGGGCAGCTTGCCGTCCTGGGCCGCGACGTGCTGCACGGCCTCCTGGGCCTGCTGCCGCTGGGCGCCGGTCAGCGCGAGGTAGCCCTGGGCGAGCTGCCCCGGCGCGAGGCCGTAGGTCTGGCCGTCGGTGGTCACGGTCTTGAGGAACTGCGAGATCGACGCGGCCTTCTCGGCGGGCACGCCGCCGGTCGGCACCATCGCGTACTGCACCGCGGTGAGCGGGTACGCCCGCTGGTCACGCGAGAACGCGGTGTCCGGCGTGCCGTAGGGCAGCTGCTGGACCCCGGTGGCGGCGTCGGTCGGCATGTCGCCGACGGCGGCCTGGAAGCCGGCCGTGCCGGGCGACACGAAGGAGCCGGCCGGGTTGAGCAGCGAGGCCTCGGGGAGCGAGAACGCCTTGGCCTGGGCGGTATCCATGATGGCGAGCAGCGAGCGCACGCCGGGGATCTGCGTGAAACAGGGCTTGTGGCTGCCGTCGGACTCGCTGTTCGGCTGCTGGCAGTTCGGCTGGTACTGCATCAGGTTGCGCGCCACCCGCCCGAGACCGTCGAGCGAGGGGTTCCACTCGTACTGCTTCCAGTGCTTGAAGTCGACTCCCGCGCTGCCCTGCGCGGGCCCGGAGTAGTCCTGGACCTGGAACGCCTCCGCCGGGTAGCCGGCGAACTTCGGCTTCAGGTAGAAGCTGTCGACGCGCATGCCCCACGGGTCCGGCTCACCGTCGAGGAAGCGGCTCGCGTCCGGATCGGCGGCGAGCCACGAGGTCAGCTGGTAGGTGAAGTCGGTGGTGCCACCGGGAACACCGGGGTAGACCGTCAGGGTGCCGCCGCAGCTCGTCGGCCAGTGGATCCCGTTGGCCGCCGTCTCCGGGTTCAGCTGCTTGAACTCGGGGTCGGTGTAGAGGCAGGTCGAGTTGCCGGCCACGGAGGGGATGCTCATGCCCGGCGAGGCGTAGGACTGGGTGAGCAGCTTGGCGACCAGCCGGGCGTTCAGCTTCATGTCGCGGATCTGCCGACCGGTCTTCGGGTCGTCGATCAGGTACGTGACCGAGATGCCGGTCGTCGCGAGCGGGGCGTAGACGTACGGACGGGTGGGCGGCGAGCGGTCGGGCCGCGCCGTCAGCGCGACCTCCGTGCTGCTGCTGCCCCCCAGGAACGCGGCACGGGCCTGCGGCTCACCACCGGAGGGGACGTAGCCCACGGTCATCGGCGAGTCGCCCAGGCACAGGCCGGCCCGCCACTGCTGCATGGCCCGGTTGGCCATCTCCAGACCGGCGGCACCGAAGGCCTGGTTGCTCACCGTGCAGGAGTCCGCCGTGGGCGCGAAGGACAGCGGGACCACCGTCCGGTGCTGCCAGGCGCACTGCTCGCTGGTCCGGTTGCCCGTCTTCCAGTTCTGGTTGCCGGGGGTCATGATCCCGTCGGCGGCGGTGTAGCCGTCCGGGTCGGCGTCCAGGTCGTGGAACTCGCAGTCGGCCTTGCCGTCGAGGACCTGGAAGAGGTCCAGCGGGTCGCCGCCGTAGTTCGGCTCGACCACCAGGGAACAGGGGTGGGTCGCGTCACAGCCGAGCGTGGAGCTCTCCTTCGCGCTCCACACCTCGATCGAGGCGCTGCCCGAGCCGTCCGGGCCGGTGGCGGCGATCACCTGGTTGGTGGGCCACTCCGGCACCTCCGTGCGCGTCGGCCGGGGCGGCTGCTCGAAGCCCTTCGTCCGGTCGCCGCCGTAGAGGGTGCTGCCGTAACAGTCCGTCACCGCCGGGTCGGTGCCCCGGCACTGGTAGATCCGCACCGCGTAGAGGATGTGGGTCGACAGCGACTGTGCCGTCGGTGCGGGATCGTTGGTGCCCAGGTAGACCGTCGGGGTGAAGCCGCTCCAGGAGACCTGGAGGACCTGGTTGGTCAGGTTCGCCGTCTGGGAGACGGTCACGCTGCCCTCGGTGCCGTACTTCTTGGCGGACGGAATCCAGACCTTCGGGCCCGGGACGGTCACCGCCGAGTCGGCGTGCGCCTGTGGCGCCGCGCCCAACCCGATCGGAATGACGGCGAGCGCCGCCACCACGGCCTTGGCGAGGACCAGGGCCGGTAGTCGACGGCGCCACCTCCCTGGGCCTCTCGGGTCGGGTACGCGGTTTCTCATGGCGAGGCCTCCGGGAGATGCGGGCCGCCGGGGGAGGCGGCACGAGGGCGTCGATCGCGCTGGGGACGGACGGTTCCGTGCGTACTATTCGGCCAGCCGGACATGGCGGGATCCGGTCGACCAGATGTACGAGACCACAACGCGACGACTCCGTACCGGAGTTGGGAACTCCGCAAGCGAAGGGCCCGCGCCGAGGCGCGGGCCCGCCGACCTGCGGTTCAGTACCGGGTGAGCGGTACCGGGTGGTTCAGTGCGCCGGGGTGTAGGACAGCGCGAGCTTGCCGATCTTCTGGCCGGCGGTGAAGTAGCCGGTGCCCAGCTTGGTGTCGAGGTACTGCGCGCCGGCCGCGTCCACCTCGAAGCTGGAGGAGGTCAGGTTCTGGGTGAGGCCGCTGCGGGTGATCACGTTGTCGCCGGACGGGTCGAGCAGCGGGACCGGCGTGGTCGAGCCGTTCGGGACGGCGGTGAAGTAGCCGTTGTCGACCGAGAAGTCGAGCTGCTTGAAGGCCACGCTCTTGCCGGTCTTGAGGTTCAGGAAGAGCAGGCCGCCACCGAACTGCACGTCGCCGTAGAAGTTCGGGATGTTCGCGGCGCCGCCGGTCACCGGAAGCGTCACGGTGAGGCCCGCCGTCTGGTCGTACGCCGGGTCCGCGGGCTGGAGCGGGATGATCACGATGCCGTTGAGCGCGGCGTTCGTCAGGAAGTTGACGTCGGTGGTGATCACGGCCTGGCCGGCGGCCGGGGTGGTGGCCGTGTCGGCGACGGCGACGCCGCTCACGGCGGTCAGGGAGAGGACGACGGCGGCACCGGTAGCGGCCAGGCGGGCGCTGATGCGGGACATGCTGGACTCCTTGGGAGAGGGAGAGGTGATGTGCGGGTGGTGCGGTTCGGCGGGGCTCAGGAATGGGTGACGGAGCCGCAGGCGATCTGCGGCAACGGAACGAAACCGGACTTCCTGATGGCGTCCGCGCCGTTGCGGCAGATCCAGCCACCGCGGCCGAAGATGCCGCGCAGCGCGGCACCACGGGTGTTGTCGGCGTACAGCTCCGCGTCGCGCAGGACGTTCGACAGCACGACCCCGTACGGCGCCGTGACGGCGGAGGCCGAGATCGTCCTGGTCTGCGGGTCGATGGGCGCGATGCCGTCGACGGACCTCAGGGTCAGGGCACCCGGCACGTCCTCACCACCGCCCTGTCCCTGGTACGCCTGGCCGATGTAGTAGCCCGTCGAGTAGGGGATCAACGCGTCGGGGTCGGCCAGGACCGGGTCGCTGCCCTGGTTCTCCCGGATGCCGCTGGTGACGCAGGCACCGGGGGTGACCGCGTAGCCGCGACCGATCGTGAGCAGGAAGTGCGCCCTCAGACCTGTCCCGGACGGGGGAAGGTAGGCCTTGATGGTGGCGTTCGGCAGCGCCGGGTCGATCTGGTTCCAGGTGGTGACCGCGCAGGTGTAGATGTCCTTCAGGTTCCCGGTGCTCAGGTTCGCCGGGGCGTTGCCGGTAGCCGGGGCGGCCCAGGCGACGGCGTCCCAGGCGATGGCCACGAAGTCGTCCGTCGAGAGGTCGTCCTGCTGCGGGCCGCGTGACGCGCGGGCGAAGTCCACGGTGGTGCCGGTGCGGCCGTTCAGCGCGACCATGCCGGCATGCTGGTCCGCGGGCCGGGCGATCGTCGTGGCACCCGACTTGGTGGTGATGGTCCCGCTCGGGCGCGTGTCCCAGCTGTACAGCCTCGGTGTCGCCGGATCCGTCAGCGAGGCGTTGTAGCCGATCGCGATCCGGTTCATCAGGATCTGGGTCGTCCCGTCGCCGACACCCACGACGTCGACGGCACGCGGTGTGACACCGGCCGCCGGGTCGGCGAGCGCGGTACCGCCGACGGTGGTCGTCGCCAGGACGGCGATCGCGGCGGCACCGCCCAGCATGGTCATGGCCCTGCGCATCGGCCCGCCTCCGGCGTCCGGTCGTGGTGAGGGTGGCCCGGCGGCCGCGGGGCGAGGCCCCGCGGC
>NZ_JBSFJC010000188.1:0-11918 GCF_053597855.1 Kitasatospora sp. NPDC001225 | reverse complement strand
GTTGTGTGTTGTGTTGGAGGGGTGGTCGCGGGGGGGGGGGGGCCGCGCCGTCGACCTTGTCGTCGAGCGCGGCCGCTCGTCGCGAGGGCGCCGCCGTGATCGATCCGCTCTGGTGGGTCTCGTTGGACGCCGGCCCCGGCCTGACCGCACGACGGCGGCCGGTCCGCTACTTCAACCGCGACGCCCCCGAGGACGCACTGGCCACAGCCAAGTGGGACGGCTCGTGCCGGGTGGTCCGGACGACCACCCCAGCCGGGGTCAGGTGCTCGCTCGACCGGGTCCGGCAGCACTCCTCCCCGGCCCCGGCCCCGGCCCCGGCCCCGGCCGGGGCGCGGACCGGGAAAGCGGACGCAAACGCAGTAGACGTGGCCGGACGGCGGCCCGGATGGGCCTGATCAGCCAGTGCCAGCGGGCTCCTCCTGCGCGGTTCGGAGCTCGCACTGGTCGAGGAGGCGGGCCAGGTAGCTACACCGGAGCGGGCCGGACGGCCGGGCGGGACCGGCGCAGCAAGCGGCGCCAGCGGGCGGGGCCCCGGTGCTGCAGGGAGGCGGCCCGGGCAGATGCACTCGGCGGCGAGCAGGCGGCGGGGCGGCCGGACGCCCGGCTCGGCGGCAGCCGGAGCAGAGCCAGACGGTGCGCGAGCGCGAGGCAGTGCAGCGGGCGGGCGCGGGGCGGGACCGGCGGACGAAGAGGTCGACGGCCGACGGGGCACCGGGCCAGCCAAAGCAGCCGGGATGGCGAGCGGGGCCCTGGTGCCGGGCGGCCGTCGAACCGGGGCGGGGCGGGCCCGGGGTATCTCCGGTGCGGGCCCGGCAGCGGATGGCGCAGCAAGCGGTGCCAGCGGCGGACCAAAGCGCGTAGAAGGGATGGTTCCAGAGCTCGTTACGAAACCACGACAGCTTTCCCCGCCCAACACAAGTCTGCAGCTCAGAGCGCTATTTGACCAGACGTCGGATTCATAGGACCATGTCGGTGGACAGGATACTTGTGGCCTGATCCACACTGAGCCTCGCCGAGCGGCGGGGCTTTTCGCATGCTCGAACACACCAGCACACTTCGAGGCCTCCGCCCACTGGCGGGGGCCTCCTGTCGTATCCGGAGGAAAACTTGGATGCCGCCCTCACCATCGCGGCTCTGGTGGTCGCGCTCGTCCTGGGGTCCATCACCATGCTGGCGCTGCTCATCGCCTACATCGTGCGGGTGTGCGTCGCCAGGACGCGGACCCAGGACATGCCCGACATGGTCCAGCGGTTCACCGGCTTGATCGGCGCCGTGGAGAAGTTCACTCCCCGTCACCAAGGGGTGCGCGAACTCGCCGCCCCGCTCCGCGGCCTCCAGCCCGGCCAGCAGGTAAACGCCCCCACTCCGCAGCCTCCCGTCATCCCCGGCCAGGTCCTGGGAACCGAGACCACCGCAACGCCTGCTGGCGGTGCCCAGTGACACGCCGCCGGATCCCCCGCGACCCCACCGCACGAACCGCAACCACCAACGCGCTGAACTTCGGCCCTGCCGAGTGGGGGCAGGTCGAGATGATCATCCGCCTGATCGCCCTCATGGACCTCCCCGACGCCGAGATCAACAGGCAGACCGGCATGCCGCGGTACGCCCTGCTCCAGGCGATGGGCGCTGACCGACCCCTCTTCCAGGACCCGTTGACCCGGAACGAACTCGTGGAACTGGCCGATGGCCTGTCACCCACGCTGAAAGCCGCTGTGGAGAGGGCTGCACAGGAGGTGGAGCTCAGCATGATGCGCCCCTGCGAACGGTGCGGGCAGGTGACAGTCCCTCCGCAGCGCCGGGCCGGCGGTCGACCGAGACGCTTCTGCTCGAACGCCTGCCGGCAGGCGAACCACCGACAGCAGGTCCAGGACCGGAAGACCGGCGGTCCCCTGTCGAGGTGAGGGGCTCGCCGCCGAAGCCGCTTGGAGCTCCGATCCGACCGAGGAGTAGCGGTTCACGCTCACCGAGGTCGGTGCCGAGCCGCACGCCCACGCGCACTGGGCTCAGGCCGGCAACCGGCACGGGGCCCTCATGCGGCTGAAGCGGGCCGCGCTCCCGGACGCAGCGCAGGAGTCGGCGGTCTGACGGTCTGACCCGTCCGCGGCCGGGTTCCGGCGCGCCCGGTCCGGGGAAGGGGTCGGGTATGGGCGAGCGCAGCGACCAGAACCGTGAGCTCGCCGGTCCGGTCTCGCAGGCCGAGGCCTGGCGGTTGACCGGGGAGCTGCGGGATGCGATCGAGGAGGTCCGCTCCGCCGTCCTGGTCCTGGCCGCGCGGGTGCGCGATGCGCGTCGGTGAGGGTGTGGGCCGCGGCGGCCGAAGCGGTACCAGACCGCCGCGTCAGCGCCGAAGCAGCGCAGCAGCGGCAGGGCTGTGGCGACAACCGGCAGGGCTTGGTGGTGGTCGCGGGCGTGGAGAGCGTCGCCGCCGTACGCGGGGGCGCCAGATGTACTCGGAGTCGGCCTCGACCTCGGTCATGCGGTTGAGCAGCCGCTCGTGGTCCCGCTTGGCCTTGGCCGCCTTCCGCTCCGGGGTGAGTCGCTTGGCGCTGGGCACGCCGGACGCTGCCCGCGGTGGGCCTGCGGGCGGTACCTCGTGCGGCTGGCGCTGCGGGTTTGGCGGCCGGGGTGACGAACGCGGGTCCGGCGGCGTTGGAGCGGGGGTGGGCAGTACTTCTTCGTCCCGTCCGCGGCGCGGTCTTGGGCTGGGGCCGGGTGCCGGTCGGGATTTGGCCGCTGTGGGTGTCCCGTCGTCGCGGTCGCCGTTGCCGTGGGCTCAGGAGTCGGTCGACGCCGGGCTCCAGTGCGTGCTGGCGGAGCATCGGCGGCTGGTGGCCGAGCGGTGGGAGGAGGTGTTCGAGGACCTGGGCGAGGACGTCCTGGGCGAGGCCGTCCAGGAGGCGCGGCAGGACGGGCGGGATCCGGTGCGGACCGTCGATGTCCTGGTGCGGGGGCTGGTCCAGCGGCTGGAGGAGTGAAAGAAGGCCGGCGGCGTGCTGGAGGAGGCGCTGGGGGCGGCCGTTGCCGGGGTGGCGGCGGAGGCCCTGGCCGCCGAGCAGGGGCGGCTGTGGGGGCGCGGCAGGCATTGTTGGAGGCGATCGCCTGGCACCACCACTGCGGCCCCGCGCCCTGGTGAGGGTCGGTCCGTCGCATCGAGGTCAGGACGGAACCGGAGTTGGCATGTCAGATTCACGGTCTCGACCGTTAACGCTGCCGATCCGGAACTCGCCGGGCGCGATCTCTGTCGATTGACTCCGAATGATTGCGTCCAAGCCAGTTGGCCACCTTGTCCGGAGCGACCAAACTCCCCGGCTCAGGCCGCCTCGTGCGCGCACCACATGGCGGCCCGCAGTGCGACGAAGAGCATGCTGTAGAGGATCGATGCCGCCAGCATCGCGAAGATCGTGCTCTGGAGCGCGAGCAGCTGCTCGATGACGTGCGTTCGCTTCACGACCTTGACTTCGAGGACGAACACGGCGAAGCCGACCAACGCGCTCGCAAACACGGAGAAGCTGAATACCGGAAGCACCGCGTGGGCGGAGCGAACCTCCATCCGCAGCGCGGTCGATATCCGCCGTCCGGATGCCACCGCGTTGAGTGCGCCCTGCGCTTCTCTGGTGAGCTTGCGCGTGGCCGGCCCTCCGGGTGCCGTGGTCGCTAACCGCCACCAGTGTCCCAGGCGTTGCCGCGCCGAGGCTGCTTCCGTTCCCGACACGTCGCCCTCCTCCGACACGGACCCCGCGTAGGCAGCGCGATCACACCGGCAGGTGCCAGACGGGTCCGTCCTCGTTGCCGAGCCAGACCCGTTGTCCGTCGCCGTCAACGGTGATGCCGAACCGCTCCTGGTGCGGTGCGCCCGCCGCCTGCCAGGTCTCGACCGCGTCCTCGACCTGGTCCCACAGGCGCAGCGGGCCGCGCTGGGTGACGGTCCATCCGCCGTGGCCATCGGGTTGGGTGCGGGCTTGGGAGCCGGTGGCGTGGTCGATGAGGATCTGCTGGTCGCCGGCGTCGATGCGTTCGGCGGAGGGAGCGGCGAGCTGGGCGACCCAGGTGCCGGTCCAGGTGGTGATGGTGGCGGGGTCGACGCGGGTGGGGCGTCGGTCGCCGGGCAGCAGGGTGGGGTTCTGGCGCGGGAGGCGGTCGTGGGGGCGGGCGATCATGAAGCTGGTCCAGCCGGGCAGGAAGCGGCCGGTTGCCTCGCCGGGGTCGGTGACGGTCAGCAGGGCGAGGGCGTAGCCGTACTGCCAGCCGGAGAAGGTGACGAGGATCTTTCCGCCGGGCCTGACCTGGTGCAGCCAGGGGTAGGGCAGGGTGCGCACCGCGCAGGTGGCGATGAGCCGGTCGTACGGGGCAGCGGGCTTGTGGCCGGCGAGGCCGTCGCCGACGACCAGATGCGGGGTGTAGCCGGCGGCTTTGAGGGAGGTGGCGGCGCGTTCGGCGAGGTTGGGGTCGACTTCGATGCTGACGATGTTCTCGTCGCCGAGGCGGTGGGCGCCGAGTGCGGTGGAGTAGCCGGTGCCGGTGCCGATCTCCAGGACGCGGTGGCCGTCGTGCACGTCGAGTTGCTGCCACATGCGCAGGACCAGGGAGGGCAGGGTGGACGACGACGAGGAGGATCCGGCGACCGGTTGGTCGGTGTCGGCGGGGTGGATGCGGCCGTCGAGCTGGGTGACGAGGGTCTGGTTGGTGTAGACGGCCTCCAGCCAGCCGTCGCCGTTCTCACGGACCGGTTCGTAGGAGGTGGGGAAGGAACCGGGGACTTCGCGGAAGTAGTCGCCGACGAAGGCCTCGCGCGGTACGGCCGCCGCGGCGGCGCGCCAGAGCGGGTCGGTGAGGCCTTCGTCGGCGGTGAGCTGCCGGACGAGGGCTGCGCGCAGGTCCGCGGCGGCTGCGGTGGTGGTCATGCGGCAGGGCCCTTCTGGAGCTGGTCGGCTATCGCCGTGGCGATGGCACCGGTGGTCGGAGGCGGGAAGAACGCCCACTGCCCGTTGCTGTTGCATTCGAGGAAGTGCCAGCGGCCGTCGGTGGTGACGGCGAAGTCGAAGGCGCCGTAGACGAGCCGGAAGTGCTCCAGGTAGCGGGCCACGGACCGGCGCACGGGGGGTGGGACGTCGATCGGGGTGTGGGTGACCAGGTCCTGGCGGCGGCGCCAGTCCAGGTCGGGGCTGTCGATGCGGACGGCGAAGAGCTCGCGGCCCACCGCGGTCAGCCGTACGTCGTGGTCCTTGGCCAGGCGTGCCTGGAACAGGTGCGGGCAGGCGGCGACGGCGTCGGTGATCTCGTCCGGGGAGACCTCGGCGACCCAGGCCTGCACCGGCCGGCCGTCCTCACCCGTGTAGGGGGAGTTCCACAATGGCTTGTAGACCGCCCCGCCGGGCTGCTCGGCGCAGAAGGCGCGCGCCTGCTCAGGATCGGTGGTGACGATCGTGTCGGGGACGGCGAAGCCGGCCGCGAGCGCGGCGTCGAGCTGGGCGGGCTTGTGTTCGGCGGCCCGGATCCGCCAGGGGTGGTTCACGTAGCGGGCGCCGGGCAGCGAGGCGAGGACGCCACCGACTCCCCACTGGGCCTGGGCGCGGGCGAACTCGGCGTCCTGTCCGTCCATACCGGCCGGTGTGGCCCAGCCCGAGGGACGCCGGTACCAGACCGCGCGGACCCGGTCGAGGTCGAGGGCGCGGCTGGCGGTGGCGAGGGTGCCGCGTCGGCCGGCCGCGCCGTAGCGGGCGGTCAGCACGGCGCCTTGGTGGAGGTCGGCGCCGGGATCCGCGCGCACGACCGGCACCTGCCGTTCGGCCAGGATCCGCAGCACGATGTCGGCCGTCGGGTCGTAGGCGCAGGTCAGCACCAGGACCGCCGCCTGCCGGTCACCCGCCACGGTTCAGCTCTGGTCCTGGTCGTTGGACGTCACGGTGTCGACGTCGGTCGGCTGGGCCTGGCCACCGCTCTGCCCGTCCCCGCCACCGCCGCCGGTGCTCGTCGGGCCGGTCTGGTCCGTGCTGGTCCCGTGCTTGCCCAACTCGACGGTGCGGCCCTGCTCGTCGTGGAAGACCGCGACCTGGGTGTCCGGGTCGATGACCGGAGTCATGGCGGGCCAGGGCGGCGTGTCGGCGTACGGGCGCATCCGGGTGGTGCCCCACGGGGCGGTGACGGCGTTTGGCATCCTGATCTCTCCTGCACCTGATACGTGACGCTGGCGATGCGAGCGGTGACCATCGGTCATCATGCCGGTCGGCGGGACCCCCTGGGAGGCGTTTTGCCGAACTGCCCTTCAGAGACGCCCCGGGCACGCCCCTGGGGGTGGCGATGGGCAGAGGGCGAGGACGGGTGTGCCAAGGAGTTCGAGCGGCCGACTGCTATGCGGCCGGCCAGCCGTGGTGCGCCAGGCCGCCGGGGTCGGTGAGGGTGCCGTGGATGCCGGCGGCGGGGTAGGGGATGAGGTCGTCGGGCAGGTCGTCCTCGGTGAACCAGCGCAGGTCCAGGCACTTCTCGGGTTCGCGGTTGACGGGCTCCCCCTCCCACTCGGTGGCGAGGTAGAACAGGCCGAGGCGCAGGGTCGCCGGGTCCTGGTGGTGCCGGCGGTGCGGCGGGGGCGGAGGTCGGTGTCGAGCTGGTGGAGGCGGTCGGCGGCGACGGCCAGGGCGAGGGCGCGGCCGCGCATCGTCGCGGCGGCGGCGCGTACGGCCTGGCCGTAGGGGGTGGCGGAGGGGCCGGTGGCAGTGCGGACGGTGTGTCCGGCCTCCCGCAGGGCGCGGGCGGTGGCGGCGACGGCGGTGGACTTGCCCAGGCCGCTGGGCCCGTCCACGGTGAGCAGCAGGCCGTTCACGCGGTCACCTCCCGGCGGGCCGCGGTGGTGCGCCCCACTACGTGCGAAGACGGTGTCGCCGAGTTTCAGCAGCACCTGGATCCTTGACTCTGGACGGTTGTCGGATACTGCCCGCGCGGGGGTGGACGCTGCGTCCGAGTGCGTGCCGCGTACGGTCAGCTCATGCACGAACAGCGAGACCAGGGACAGGTCGACGGCGAGGAGAACCGCGGGCACACCGCGCCTGCCGATGTCACCGACGCGAGCGCCAAGGCCGAAGCGGTGGTATTCGTCTGCGCGACGTGTGGTGTCCCACTGACGGGGCCGCTCACACGGCTGCCAGCGGTTCCCGAGGCACCGTTTTACGCGTGGTGGGACGCCGACGAGCCCGGTCCATCGCCGGCGACCGTGCCGTCAGGCCACTATGCGGTCGAGACCGAGCCGTACGGCGCGCCCCTGGTCGTCGCCGACGTGCCCGGCCCAGTAATGCCGCGCCACGGCGTCCACTACAACGCGGACGGCAAGCCGCTGGTGTCGAAGGGCCCCCGAGGCAACTTCGTCATCAACCCGGACGACGCCCGCGGCCTCGAATTGCGGCACGCGTCCGCCGCCTGCTGCGGAGCGACCCCGAACGGCGGCATGAACCAGCGGTGCGCCTGTGGAACCCTTGTGGCGACCCTTTGCTCCGACTGCTGCCTGCCGTACGAACTTCACCTGTCAGCCGACCACGTCCGCGCCGTTCACACCTGAGGCCGACCCCCGCCTCTGCGCGGCCATCGTCGACCGCCCCACCTTCAACAGCACCGTCATCGAGACCGGCACCGACTCCTACCGCCTCGCCAGCACCCGCGCCCGAGCCGAACAGCAGCAGGCGGTCGGCTAACCCCGCTCCCACCTGGTCAGGCCCCCGGCCCACCTTGACGGACGTGTGCGGCAGGATGACGCCATGCCCCAGCAGACATTGCCCCCGTCGGAGTCATGGCGCTGGATCGATTCCTGGCTGGCGACGCACACTCCCTCCGGCCTGGTGTTGCTGAACCCGCCAGCAACACCCAGCGAACTTCAGGACGCCGAACAGACCCTCGGCATCCCGTTGCCCGGCGATCTCGCTGATTCCCTGCGGTGCCACAACGGGCTGAGCACCTGGGCGACCGTCCTGCCCGAGCAGTCTCCTCTGTCGGTGAGCGGCATCGTGGACCGCTGGCAGACCTGCATGGACATCGCGACCGAGAACGACGGTCTGACCACCCGCCCCTGGGACGACGAACCCTGGTGGCACCCGTTCTGGGTGCCCTGGGCCGAGAGCTCCGACGGCGGCTCACAGGTGATCGACCAGCGTCCCGGCCCGGACGAGGGGCGACTCGGCTGGGCCGGCCACGGCGGCGGGGGCGACTTCACCGACTCCTGGCCCGGCCTGGCAGGACTGCTTCACGCCGTCGCACGAGCGTTCCACAGCGGTGGAGATGTCCGCGGACTACACCCTTACCTCACCGCACAGGGCGAGCTGTGGTGGGACGAGGAGAACTGCCACGAGCTGGAAGGTCAGCCGCTGACACCCGCCCCGATCGGGCTGTCCTGACTGTTAGTCACAGACTCGAATCCACCCCCGCTGCTCTTACTTCTCACCGACACCGAGACGCGGTCACAGCACCTCGCGCTGCCAGCTCTCACCAACAATCGCTCTTCGTTCTCACCTACGCAGCCAAGCCGAGGATGAAGTACCCCTTCACGCCGATGCCCTTCTCCAGCAGGCGGCGGGCGACGGTGAGGGTCATCGCGGGGGTGATCCGCTTGTCCATGGCCTCCAGGACCCAGGTGGAGCCGGATTCGATGCCGAGTGCGACCTCGCGCAGTCCGTTGGCGCGCAGCCGTTCCAGGACGGTGTCGCTTTCGCGGTCGAGGACGTTGATGCGGCCGGTGGCGTCCCACACGTACCTCTCGCCGACGCGTTCGGCGGCGAAGGCGTCCAGGGCGGGGTGGATGACGCGGCGGGCGCCGAGGAAGAGGTCGTCCACCGCGCGGAAGGCGGTGCAGCCGAGGTCGGCGTGGAGCCGGTGCATCTCGGCGACGATGTTCTCGGGGGTGCGGGTGCGGATGCTGACCTCGGGGTTCATGGAGGCGGCGGCGCCGCAGAACCCGCGCTCGTAGGGGCAGCCGCGCGAGCACACCAGGTTGGCCTCGATGCGGCCGTCGGCCGCCCGGTGCGGGTCCTGGGTGAGGAAGCGGCGGTCGAGGGCGAGGGCGTTGATGTCGGGGGCGAGCCAGCGGGCGGTGTCGCCGCGTTGCGGGATGCCGCAGGCGGTGGTGGAGAGCAGGCGGTCGCGCCACATCACCTTCGGCAGTTCGCGACGCCGGTGGAGGTCGCCGAGCAGGGCGGTGACCCGGGTCTCGCCCTCGCCGATCACCAGGGCCTCCAGGCGGGCGAAGCGCGGGTCGTCCAGGACGCGCCGCGGGTCGGCCTTGGCGTGGTGGCCGCCGGCCATCAGCGCGATCGCCGGGTCCAGGGCGGCGGCGATCCGCGCCGTCAGTTCGTAGGTCGGGGCGAGGAGGTTGAACGCGGCCCAGCGCGGCCGCAGCGCGTTGACGGTGTCGATGGTGTGCCGGATGCCGAGTCCGTGGGCCTCGGCGTCCAGGATCCCGACGTTGAAGCCGTGCGCGGCGGCGTGGGTGGCGATGTAGCCCATGCCGAGGACCGGCAGTGTGTAGTCGTTGACGCGCGGGCGCAGGCCGTAGTCGCGCAGCGGGGCGTTGACGAACAGGCAGTCGAGGGAGCGGTGCGGGTCGGCTCCGGCGACCAGGTCACGGGCGGTGCGGGTCTGTTCCTCCGAGCTGATCGGTGCGGGCATGGGCCCCCCAGGTGAGTGTCGACAGGGTGAGGGTGTGCAGGTGGCGCGGTTCTCCGCCAGCCAGGTGGTGCCAGTGCGCGCCGAACAGGGCCTCGGTCTTCTTCGGCTTGTCGGCGGCGGGCCAGGGGTGGTCGGGGGCGATGCGGGCGGCCCAGGTGCGGACCGCGAGGTCGGTGTGCGGGTACACGGAGAAGTCGCCGGTGAAGTCGGCGGCGGCCGCGGCCGCCGTCCAGGGCCCGATCCGCGGCACGGTGACGAGTTCGGCGGCCAGGGCCGGGGCGTCCAGCTGCTCCCAGCGGGTGCGGTGCTCCTGGTAGGCGCCGGCGGCCGCGCGCAGGGCGGTGCGGTGGAACGTGGTGCCGACGGCGGCGAACTGTTCGTCGGTCAGGGCGAGGGCGGTCTCGGGCGTCGGGGCGGTGCGGAGGGCTGGGTCGGTGCCCGGCAGAGCGGTGCCGTGGGTCGCGCACCAGCCGCGGTAGAGGCGGCGGGCCTGGTCGGCTCGGACGACCTGGCGCAGGACGGCGGTGGTGATCGCGTCCCACAGCCACGGGTTGGCCACGCGCACGCTCGGCCCGAGGCCGCGCAGGCCGGCGAGGAGGGTGGCCGGGAGGGTGCCGGGCAGCGACGCCGGGTCGGTGGTGACGAGGGCGGGCTTGGTGTCCTCCGTGCCGTCCACGCAGGCCAGGTCGAGGCCGTCGGGGGTGAGGGTGGCCAGCCAGCGGCCGTCGGCGGTGCGCAGGGGGCGCCGCCGGTGGCCGCTGGCGGGGTTCTCCTGCCAGGCGGGGTGGTCGGTCGTCAGGACGGTGTGCACGGGACGCTCCTTGCCTCGGGTGCCGAAGTGGCCGCCCCAGCTTGCCAACTCCGGGCGGGTGCCGGGGCCGGTTTGGACGGGGACGGTGGCCCGGGGTGCCGAGCCGGGTGCCGTTCAGAGGCGCCCGGGCAGGAGGTCGATCACGCCGGTGGCGGCGAGACTTCGATAGAGCGCGCGGTGCTCGGCGTCGGTCATCCGGCGCGAGTGCACCGGGGCCTCGCCGCCGGCGGGCACGGGCCAGGCGGAGACCGGCGGGATCAGGTCGGTGGCGGGATGGGCGGCGGTGTACGGGCCGCGCAGGACGAGGGTGGTGGTGCCGGGCAGTACGACGGCCCGGTGCGCGAGCGTGGGCGCCAGGGTGTAGGCACTGCCAGGGAGCTCGGTGGTCGTGACGGCCGGGCGCAGGCCGCGGGAGCTGAACGGTCCGCCGGCGCAGCCGTCGGCGCGGCCGCCGGTGTGCAGGAAGACGGTGTGGAGGCAGCCGCCGGTCAGGACCCGGGCGGCGAACGGGTAGGCGTGGTCGTGCGGGAGCAGCTGGTTGCCGGGGCGCGGGTTGGCGTTGAGGCGGATCTCGTACCCGAGGTCGTCCGCCTTGGACAGGACGAGCCGGTCCAGTGGCGGGGTGGTGCGGGAGGCCTCGTACCGTTCGGGGGCGAGGACGGTGGTGGTGACCAGGTAGGACAGGCGGCCGCGGTCGGCGGCGAGGCGGTGGAGGACGCCGGACTGGGCGTGGATCCGCGGCAGGTCGGCGGCGCGCAGGTCGGGGACGTCCTCCAGGCCGGGCCCGGCGGTCCGCCCCGCACCGGTCGGGCGGCTTCTGGTCAGACGGGCACGGGCGTCGTCGGCGGCGGCCCGGTACTCGCCGGGGTTCAGCCGTACGGTGCCCGGAACGTCGACCGGGACGTGGGACGCGACGAGCTGCGCACTGTCGGGGCAGCCCGTGAGCCGGACCGTGGCACCGGTGTGGAGGAGGCAGAGCTGGCCGGCGTCCAGGGTGCGCAGGTACTGCGGCCGGTCGTGGTCGACGTCGTCCCGGTCGCGGTAGAGGGCGAGGTCCAGGATGCCGACGAGCGGGAGGACGGTGGCGGCTCGGTCGGCGGGCCGGGGCTCGGCGGCGGCGGTGCCGTCGGGCAGGCGCAGGTGGATCGCCGGGTGGCCGTCGCGGGGCGCGGCGAGCAGGAGCATGGTGTGGCCGGGGGCGGTGTGGGAGCCGGCGGCGAGGGCAAGGGGGTCGGCTTGGTCGAGCAGGTGCAGGGCCAGCTCGGTGGCGGGGGCGAGCCAGGCGTCGGTGACCAGTTGCTCGGGACGGTCGATCAGGGTGTTCGGGTCCAGGTCGGCCAAGCCGGCCAGGTTGGCGAGGTTGGCGAGGGTTGATGACGCTCTCTGAATTTCCCCAGTCTGTGCTCTGAGGTTGGCCAAACCTGCTCAGTTGATCTCCCCACCCTTCGGGTGATGTTGTCCGGCG
>NZ_JBSFJC010000187.1:0-11920 GCF_053597855.1 Kitasatospora sp. NPDC001225 | reverse complement strand
AGCGGCCGACCAGCGCCACCACGTGCTCCTCCAGACCGGCGGCTGGTCCACGAGGCCGCCGCCGCGCTGCTGCCCGACGAGGACCTCGCGCACCGCCTCCAGGAGGCCGGCCGCGACCTCGCCCGGCGCGGCGGCGACGCGGAGGGCGCGCTGCTGCTCGAACGCGCCGCCACCCTCAGCCCCAGCTCCTGCGAGCGTGCCCGCCGGCTCACCTGGGCCGCGGTGATGTCCGCCCACGGCGGGCAACTGCGGCACACCGCGGCCCTGGTGGAGGACCTGAAGGCCAGCACCGTGCCCGAGGACGTCGCCCCGCTGTTCGCGTACGCGGTGGTCTACGTCGACCAGAGCCACCACGTCGACTTCGAGTCCTCCTCCGCCCTGCTGCCCGCGGCCCTCGACGCGCTGACCGCGCCGGGCGCCGAATCCTTCGGCGGGCTGGTCGAGCAGGCCTACTTCAAACTCCTCCTGGCCGCCAGCTACACGGACGACCCCTGGGCCTGGCAGGCCCTGGAGCGGCACCGGGAGAACGTCTCCGAGGCGGGCAGGCTCTGCCTGCGCGCCTGGACCGACCCGGGCCCGGACACGGCCGCCGCGCTCCGGGCGGCGGCCGCGGACCTGAGCGCGGAGCAGGAGGCCGGTGCGGCCTGGCTCCTGCTCTGGACCGCCTCGGCGCTCGACTGCCCCGAGGGCGACCTGTGGCGCCGCTTCACCGGGCTGCACGGCTACGCCACCCAGGGCTCGGTCGCCAAGGCCAGGTGCCACCAGGACTTCCTGCTCGGACAGTGGGACCGGGCGGCCGTCTGCCTGCGCGAGGCCGGGATCGCGGAGGAGCTCGGCTACCGCACCAACGCCCTGGTGTTCCGCCTGTACCACGCCCACTTCCTGGCCGGCCGGGGCGACGAGGACGGCCTGCGGGAGATCGAACAGGCCGTCCGGCCGACCGCCACCCGCGCCCGGATGCGGTACGTCCTGGACCGCCTGAGCCACCTGCGCGGCCTGGCCGCGCTCGCCCACCGGCGCTACGAGGAGGCGTACGCCCACTTCTGCGAACTCACCCCGCCCGGACACCTGCCCGGCGGCCGGCCCTGGCACCACACGCTGGTCCTCGACCTGGTGACGGCCGCCGTGCACACCGGCCGGCACGAGGAGGCCCGGCAGCACCTGGCGGCCGGACGCGCGGCGCGCTCGGCGGAGATCTCCGGCCGCCACGCCTTCCTCTTCGCGGCCGCCACCGCCCTGGCCGCCGCCGACGACGAGGCCGACGCCGCCTACCGCGCCGCGTACGCCGTGCCGGGCGCCGAGCGGTGGGCGTTCGACCTCGCCCGGCTGCGGCTCGCCCACGGCGGGTGGCTGCGCCGGCGCCACCGCCCCGGGGCCCGGGAGCCGCTGCGCGCGGCCCACCACGTGTTCCGCCGCCTCCGGGCCGAGCCCTGGGCCCGGTGGTGCGAGGAGGAACTGCGGGCCGCCGGGGACTCCGCGGCCCTGCCGCCGGCCGGGCCTGCCGCCGGACCCTCCGGGCTGACCGGCCATGAACTGCGCATCGCCCGGCTGGCCGCGACCGGCCTGACGAACAAGGAGATCGGCCGGGAGCTCCAGCTGTCGCCCCGCACCGTCGGGGCCCACCTGTACCGGATCTTCCCGAAGCTCGGCATCACTTCTCGGGCCGCGCTCGCCCATGCCCTCGACGGCGGTCGACCGGCCGGGACGGCGCTTCCTCCGGCCGCTGTCGAACCAGGCAGTCAGATGACCTAACGGGCCGTCGCCGTCGAAGTCCAGGCTGGGTCGCGCAGGGCTTCGACGGGAGGACGGTCAGATGGGTGTGCGGGGGACGGCCGGGGCGGTCGTGGACGAGGGGAAGGCCGCGTTCCGGGGCGCTCCGGCGGCGCCGGTGCCGGTGGGGGCGCACCCGTTCACCGGGCGGCCGTCCGACGGGCTCCCGGTGTCGCACCGGCTCGGCTACGTGCGGATCTCCACCCTGGACGGGGACACCGCCCGGTTCTCCCGTAGCGCCGACCTGATCGCCCCGGCCCCGCGCACCGAGCCGCAGGTCGGGGTCGGGGTGCAGGAGTCCGGCCGGGCCGTGCTGGAGCAGGACGGGCGCCGCGCGGAGGTGCCGCCGGGCGGGCTCGTCCTGTACGACGCCGGGCGGCCGTTCGCCGTCGAGTACCCGGGGCGCTTCCGCACCCACCTGTTCCAACTGCCGCGCCGGATGGTGGGCGTGTCGGAGCGCGACCTGCGGCACGCGGCGGGTACGGCCGTCGGCCCGGCGGACGGCTGCGGGCCCGTGCTCGGGCCCTTCCTCGGCACCCTGGCCGCCTCCGCGCACTCCTACCCCGGCCCGGTCGGGGACCAGCTGGCCGGGCGGGTCGCCGACCTGGTGAGCGCGCTGGTCGTCCAGCTGGCGGCGGACGGCCCCGGCAGTGTCGGCCCCGACGGCCCGAACGAGCACCTGGTCCGGCGGGTGCGGGAGTACATCGACCAGCGGCTGGGCGACCCGGAGCTGACGCCCGAGCGGATCGCGCGGGCCCACCGGATCTCGGTGCGGTACCTGCACCGGCTCTTCGAGCACGAGGGAGTGACGGTGAGCCGGCTCGTCCGGCAGCGCCGCCTGGAGGCCTGCGCCCGCGAACTGGGCCGCCGCGGCCGGACCGCCCCGACCGTGTCGGTGGTCGCCCAGCGCTGGGGCTTCGTCAACCCGGCGCACTTCAGCCGGGCCTTCCGCGCCGCGTACGGGGTCTCGCCGCGCGACTGGCGCCCGCTCCGGACCGACGGGGCCTGCTGACGAGCCGTAGAACCAGCACGACTTGGGCCACCGCCGCCGAGGCGCGACCCGGCGCGGTCGGGCCCGCAGACCGAACAGGAGCACAGATGTCCGTCGTCCCGTCCGCCGTCCTCGACACCGCCGGGGTGCCGGCCGCCGACCGCGCCGAGTACTGGCACGAGGCGGTCTCCCGTACCTTCATCCCGCTCGACGTCGTCCTGCGCGAGGACGCGCCCGCGCCCGCGACGATCACCAGCCACCGGCTGGGCGCCGCCCAGGTCTCCCTGGTCCGGGCCGGCCCGCAGCGGGTCGAGCGCAGCGCCCGGCTGATCGCCCGCGGTGGCGAGGACCACCTCACCCTGGCGCTCCAGCACCGCGGCACCGCCCGGCTGCTCCAGGACGGCCGCCAGGTGGAGCTGCGCCCGGGCACCTTCGCGATCTCCGACGCCGGGCGGCCGTTCACCAAGGAGCTGCCGGAGCCGTTCCTCTTCACGGCCTTCCACTGGCCGCGCTCGGCCGTCGGGGTCACCGAGGAGGACCTGCGGGTGCTCACGGCGACGGCCTTCGACACCCGCGAGGACGACACCGCCCGCCTGGTGGGCGCCTACCTGGACTGCCTCTCCCGCTCGGCCGGGAGCATGGAGCCGCCGGCGGCCTCCTGGCTCGCCACCACGGCGCTCGACCTGCTCGCGGTGCTCGCGCACGAACGCCGCGGCCGGTTCGTACCGGAGGCGCCCGAGGCGGCCCTGGCCACCCTGGCCCGGGTGAAGGACCACATCCTGCGGCACCTGGGGGATCCGGAGCTCTCGCCGGAGCGGATCGCCGAGGCCCACCATGTGTCCGTGCGGTACCTGCACAAGCTGTTCGGCTTCGAGGGGGTGACGGTGACCCGCTGGATCCGGCGCCAGCGGCTGGACGCGTGCCGCCGGGACCTCGCCCGTACGGCGGCCCGTCCGGCGACCGGTCCGACGGGTGGCCCGGCGACCGTGGCGGCGGTCGCCGGGCGGTGGGGCTTCGTGAGCGCCAGTCACTTCAGCCGGGCCTTCCGGGCCGCCTACGGGGTCTCGCCGCGCGAGTGGCAGGCGTGCGCCCGGGCGGGCCTCGCCCAGGGAGGCACGGCCCGGCCGGAGGGGTACGGCATCGCGGTGTGACCGCCCCCGTGCCGGGGCACCGGTCACCGGTCGCCGTGCAGCTCCGCGACGTAGCCTCCGGGGAACCGCACCATCGCGCTGCCCCGGCCGTCCGCCCGGACCGGGCCGGACAGCACCGACGCGCCGGCGGCCTTCGCCCGCTCCAGGGTGGCGCCGAGGTCCGCCACGCCGTAGCCGGTGAGCTCCCGGCCGAACGGGTACGGCAGGTGGCCGTCCGTCACGGCGACCGTCGTGGTGCCGAAGCCGGAGGTGAGGCGCAGCAGCCGGTAGGCGGTGCCGGGCAGTCCGATCGCGGCGCCGTCGGCCCGGCGGTCGTCGGAGACGATCCGGCCGTCGGTGAAGGCGAGGAAGCTGCGCAGGAAGGCGCCCACCGCGTCCGGTGACAGGTAGAGCCGGTTCTCCGGCACGCTGGCGAGCCCGGGGTAGGAGGGCGGGGTGGTGTGGACGTACAGCTGGGCGTTGACGCCGCCGGGGAACTGGACGACGGCGTCCCGGCCGATCGGGTCGGCGAACGGGGCCACGGTGACGGCGGCCCCGTCGGCGCGGGCGGCGCGGACCGCCTGGTCGAGGTCGGTGACCAGCCAGCCGGTGCGCTCGGTGCCGAAGGGGTACGGGACGGGCGTGGTGTAGTCGAACACCGAGAGGGTGCCCACCGGGGAGACGACCAGTTCGGAGAGCGT
The DNA here is from genome assembly GCF_053597855.1 of Kitasatospora sp. NPDC001225. Lineage (NCBI taxonomy): Bacteria > Bacillati > Actinomycetota > Actinomycetes > Kitasatosporales > Streptomycetaceae > Kitasatospora > Kitasatospora sp. NPDC001225. The sequence continues at coordinate 7,328 of NZ_JBSFJC010000187.1, read as the reverse complement.
CCGGCTGGGCGTGGGGGTCACCTGGGTGGCGTTCGGCCCGATCGTGCTGCCGCCGAAGGTGGCCACCCAACTGGCCGCGAAGGCCTGCTCGGTGCCGGGCTCGACGTACACGTGGGTGGAGTCGTACTGGGGGCCGACGGCGAACTGCCGGTGCCCGGCGGTGGGTGCGGCCTGGGTGCCCTGGGCGGGCGCGGCGGTGGGGACGGCCGCCAGCGCGGCGACCGCCGCCACCAGCGGGACCAGGCGTCGGGTGAGGCGTCGGGTCAGGGGGCGTTGCACGGGGGTGACCTCCCGGTCGTGGTCGGTGCGGGTGCTCGGAGTGTCGGTGCGGTGGTCAGGCCGCCGGTGCGGCCCAGGGCGCGTCGGGCCCGTGGGCGGCCGAGAGCCGGTGGGCGGCCAGCGCCGTGCCCAGGAGCAGCAGGGCGGCCAGGGCGAGGGCCGTGGCGGTCCGCCCGTGCAGGACCAGGACCGCGCCCGCGAGGCCGCCGAGCAGCATCGCCAGGGCGGAGAGGATCCGGCGCCCCGGCCGCGGCGCGGTGCCCCCGGCCGGGGCCGAATCGGAGGCGAGGCCGGTCAGGGTGAGGGTGAGGACGGTGGTGGTCAGGTCGGGTACGGCGAGCCGCCGGGCCACCGCGTTCTGCAGGCCCATGCCCAGGCCCAGCAGGACGATCAGGGCGTAGCGGGCGCCGGCGCCGTCCGCGAGCGCGGCGGTGACGGCGGCGCCGGCGGTCAGGGCGGTCTGGACGCAGGCGGTCAGGGCCAGCAGACGCCCGCGGTGGTCGGCAGACCGGCCGGCGAGCCGTCCGCCGCAGAGCGCGCCGGTCAGGAAGGCCGCGAGCGAGACCAGCGAGGCCGTGGCCGACAGGCCGGAGGCGCCCGCGAGGGCGAACCCGAGGAAGACCACGTTGCCGGTCATGTTCGCCACGAAGACGTGCCCGAGGCCGAGGTAGCTCACCGCGTCGACCACGCCGGTGGCCACCGTCAGCAGCAGCATCAGCGGCGGCAGCGGTCCGTGCCGGTCGGTGCGCGGCGGGGCGAGCGTCCGCAGGGCGTCAGTCAGCAGGGCGCGCAAGGGCGGTGGCTCCTTCGGGGGTGGCCGGGCGGTGCAGGACGGCCCGGGTGAGCAGTCCGCCGGCGGGGCCGAGCACGACGGCCGCGACGGAGATCCAGAGCGGCCAGGCGTTCAGGCCGACGGCCTGGTCGACGGACCACCGGCCCGGGCCGGTGAGGGCGAGCGCCCCGGTGACGACGACCAGGACCAGCGGGTACTCGTAGCCGTCGTCCTGCACCCAGAGCCCGTGCGGCAGTTTGACGGTGATCGCGACCGTCATCACCCCCATGGCGACCATGGCCGCGGGCGGGGTGAGCGCGCCCAGGGCCAGGAACAGGCCCGATCCGACCTGCCCGGCGCCCGCGGCGAGCGCGGTGGGCGTCCCGCCGCGGAAGCCGTCGTGGCGGAACTCCGCCGTCCCGCCGGCGAGGCCGTGGCCCCCGAGGCGGTGGCTCACCTTCTGTACTCCGTGCCCGGCGATGAGCAGGCCCACCACCACGCGGAGGATCAGCAGTCCGGTATCCATCGTGTCCTGTTCCTGGTCCCTGGTTCCTGTGCTTCTCGTGCGGTGCCGACTCAGCCCGCGGCGTGCTCGCCGAGGAAGGCCTGGGCGTAGACGATCCCGAGGCCGTACGCGCCGCCGTGCTCCTTGACGATGTCCGTGACCACGCCGTACGTCTCCGTCCGGGCCCAGTCACGCTGGAGTTCGAGCAGGACCTGTACCCAGGTGACGGGCACCGCACCGGCCTGGGTCATCCGCTGGACGGCGTGCTCGTGGGCCTGCGGGGAGACGCCGCCGGAGGCGTCGGTGACGACGTAGACCTCGTAGCCCTGGTCGATCATGGACAGCACCGGCAGGACCAGGCAGACCTCGGTCCACAGCCCGGCTATCACGACCTTGCCGCGGCCGGTGGCCTTGACCGCCTCGACGACCGCCTCGTCCTCCCAGGCGTTCATCGAGGTGCGGTCGAGGACCTCGGCCTTGGGGAAGACCGCCGCCAGCTGCGGCAGCAGCGGGCCGGAGAAGGACTCGGCGGCGACGGTGGTCAGGACGGTCGGCACGTCGAAGGCCCGGGCGGCCTTGGCGAGGCCGACGGTGGCGTTGACGATCGCGGTGCGGTCGCCGCTGCCGGTGCCGAAGAACATCTGCGGCTGGTGGTCCACGAACAGCACCACGGCGTTGTCGGGGGTGAGCAGGTCGGGGCTGGGGGTGGCGCTGACCTGGGTGAGGTCGACCATGACGGGGTTCCCTTCGGTGTGGTCGGACAGGGTCCTTCGCGCGGTGGTCCGCGTGAAGGCGGGTCAGGTGGATCAGAGGAGGAAGCAGGGGTCGAACGGCGCGCCCTGCTCGGCGGCCAGGCCGCGCGCGATCCGCCAGCGGTGGTGCAGCTCGGACTCGGCGACGGCCTCGCCGAGCAGCTCCGCCTGGCGGGCGCCCGTGCCGGGGGCGGGGCGGGCGGCCTGGTAGCCGCCGAAGTGGGCGACCGGGCTCCAGCCGGGGCTGACCGGCGGGAGCTCCTCGTCCATGCCCTCGTACTCGGCCGCGGCGTGGACGATCCGGCCGCCGACGACGGTCAGCACGGACTCGATGGACGGGATCTGCGGCTCCGGCACCGTGAAGTAGTCCTCGGACAGCACCGCCAGGTCCCCGTAACTTCCCGGCCGCAGCACGCCCTTGACGTCCTGCTCGCCGGTGAGGGCGGCGCCGGCCGTGGTGTACATCGCGAGCGCGGTCGCCCGGTCGACCCGGTTCTCCGGGGGCCGGATCGCCAGGCCGCCGACCGTGCGGCCGGAGACCAGCCAGTGCAGGGCGACCCAGGGGTTGTAGGAGGACACCCGGGTGGCGTCCGTGCCGGCGGCCACGGTCAGTCCGCGCGCCAGCATGGCGCGGACCGGCGGCGCCTCGGCGGCGGCAGCGGCGCCGTACCGGCGGGTGAACACCTCGCCCTGGAAGGACAGCCGGTTCTGGACGGAGAGCGAGCCGCCGAGCGCCGCGATCCGGTCCAGGCTGTCCGGGGAGACGGTCTCGGCGTGGTCGAAGAGCCACCGGTTCCCGGCGGGGAAGAGCCCCTCGGCGGCGAGCCCCTCGAACACCGCGAGGTCGCGCCGGATCGTCTCGTCGTACGTCGCGTGCAGCCGGAAGCCCCAGCCGTGCTCCGTGAGCAGGCGCACGGCCTTGGCGAACTCCCCTTCGTAGGCGTTCAGTTCGGGGCGCGGCTCGGCGAAGTTCTCGAAGTCGGCGGCGGCCCAGGTGAGGTTCTCGCCGGCGCCGTTCAGCCGCAGCCACTCGTCGCCGTCCCCGGGTCGGACCGTCTCGACCCAGCGGGTGAGGTCGTCCAGCTCCTGGCCGGGGGTCTGCGGGAACAGGTGGTAGGCGATGCGCAGCGAGAGCAGCCCCTCGCGGGCGAGTTCGGTCACCGTGGCGTAGTTCTCCGGGAAGCTCTGGAACCCGCCGGCGGCGTCGATCGCGGAGGTCAGCCCGAAGCGGTTCAGCTCGCGCAGGAAGTGCCGGGTGGACGTCCTGCGCTCCTCGCCCTCCGGTGTCGGGGCCTTGGCGAGCGTGGAGTAGAGGACCAGGGCGCTCGGGGCGGCCAGCAGCATGCCGTTGGGCTCGCCGCCGCGGCCCCGGACGATCTGGCCGCCCTTCGGGTCCGGGGTGTCGCGGGTGTAGCCGACGGCGCGCAGCGCGGCGCGGTTGAGGACCGCCGACTGGTAGAGGTGGAGGACGAAGACCGGGGTGTCCGGCGCCGCCTCGTTCAGCTCGGCGGGGGTCGGCAGCCGCCGCTCGGCGAACTGCTCCGCCGACCAGCCGCCGACGACCCGCACCCACTGCCCCCGGGGTGTCCGGGCGGCCTGCTCCCGCAGCATCGCCAGGCCCTGGCGCAGCGACCGCACGCCGTCCCAGCGCAGCTCCAGGACGTAGGTGAGGCCGCCGCGGATCACGTGCAGGTGCGCGTCGTTGAGGCCGGGCACCACGCGGCGGCCGAGCGCGTCGACCACCACCGTGGACGGGCCGACGGCCGGGGCGACGTCCGCGTCGTCCCCGACGGCCGTGATCAGGCCGTTCCGGATGGCGAGGGCGCCGGCCTGCGGGCGGCGGGCGTCCCCGGTGTGGATCCGGGCGTTGCGGACGACGACGTCGGCGGCGTGTTCGGTGACGTTTTCCGTGCGGGGGACCAGCCCGCCGACCGGCATTGCAGGCACCTCGACGGCCTCCAGTCATGGGTTCGGGCCGCCGCCCGGAGCGGGCGGCGGCGCGGCGCGGTCGAGCCGGACGAGCCCAAAAGGCCGTCCTGCTCGATTTCATGACGGAACGTTAGGCAGTGGCTCGGTGGCGGATTTGGCCCAGAGTGCACCGGCACCGGTCCGGGAGCGCACCGGCCGGGTGGAGTGACGGCCGGGCGCGAGGCCGGTGTCCGAGTGTCGGCCGGGGGGCGAACCGGGACGGCGCTCGCCGGTCAGCTCTCGGAGCGCCGCAGCAGGTAGGTGTCCATGATCCAGCCCTTGCGCGCGCGGGCCGACTCGCGCAACTCGCTGATCCGCGGGGCGGCTTCGGCCAGCGGCCCGGCGACGAGGATCTCGTCGGGGGTGCCGAGGTACGCGCCGTAGCGGATCTCCAGCCCCTCCGGGTCGATCCCGGTGAAGGCGGCGCGGCCGTCGAGCATCACCACGACGTCGTCCACGTCCTCGGGGAAGCCCTCGGCCAGTCGGCGGCCGGTGGTGATCTGCACCGGGCGGCCGACCCGGGTCAGCGTGGTGCGGTGGCGGGCGGCGAGCGCGGAGACGCTGCTGATGCCCGGGACCACCTCGTAGTCGAAGCCGACGGCGCCGCGGGCCAGGACGTCGTCCACCACGGCGATGACGCTGTCGTAGAGGCTCGGATCCCCCCAGACCAGGAACGCGCCCGTCTCGCCCTCACCGAGGTGCTCGGAGAGCAACTGCTCGACCAGGTCGGCCCGGCGGACGCGCCAGTCGTCCACGGCGGCCGCGTACGCGGGGGTGGTCCGGTCCCGCTCCGCGTCCGGCGCCTCGACCACCCGGTGGCCTGGCCGGCCGTGCTCGGCCAGCATCCGGCGGCGCAGCCGGATCAGGTCCTGCCGGTCCTCGTTCTTGTCGAGGATGAAGAAGACGTCCGTGCGGGCGAGCGCCTTGACCGCCTGCAGGGTGAGATGGTCGGGGTCGCCCGCGCCGATGCCGATGACGAAGATGTGCCGCATGGGAGGCATTCTGCCGTCCGGGACGCCCTGGTCGCGTCGGCGGCCGGGAGGGGCGCGTCGCGATGTCGGGCGGCGGCCACCGTGATGTCACGTTCGAACCCTTGACCGGATCTTTTCCGTATCGCCATGATGGGCCGTCATGTTGTGACTCCGCCGCTGGGGGAAGTCCGGTTCGAATCCGGCGCTGGCCCGCAACGGTAGGCCGCCGGCTCCTGGTCGGAGGCGAGCCCGAGTACCCGTCGGCGGAGGCGTGTCGTCCCTCCTCCCGTCGTGGTCCGCGGGCCGGAGCCCCGAGGGCCGCCCCGGCTGTCGCCGCCGCCCTCCGGGCCCCTGCGCCCGGGCCCGGAAAGGCCACCATGCCCACGCTCCGCCGCACCCTCGGTCTGCTCGCGATACCCGCCGTGGCGCTCGCCACCGCACTCCCGGCGGCCACCGCCGCCCACGCCGCGCCCGAGAACGCGACCGCCGCCGCGACCTCGTCCCCGACGGTCCGCCCCGACGCCGCCGCGGGCGGCTGGTTGGCCCGCCAGCTCGTCGACGGCGACCACTACGAGTCCGTCTTCAACGGCACCGCCTACCCCGACCAGGGCCTCACCATCGACGCCGTACTGGCCTTCGCCGCCTCGCGTGGCTCCGACGAGGCCGCCGCGAAGGCCACCGCCTGGCTGGCGAAGCCCGAGATCATCGGCGGCTACCTCGGCGACGGCACCACCGAGGCCTACGCGGGCGCGACCGCCAAGCTGCTGCTCGCCGTCGAGGTGCGCGGCGGGGACCCGACGGCCTTCGGCGGCGTCGACCTGCCGGCCCGCCTGCGTTCGCTGCAGACCGCCGAGGGCCGGTTCTCCGACCGCTCCCAGTGGGGCGACTACAGCAACGCCTTCGGCCAGTCCCTCGCCGTGATCGCCCTGCACCGCACGCCCGGTGACGCCCCGGCGGCGGCCGTGGACTTCCTGGCGAACAGCCAGTGCGCGGACGGCGGCTTCCCGCTCTCCTTCGGCCAGGCCGCCTGCACCAGCGACGCCGACGCCACCGCGCTCGCCGTCCAGGCCCTCGCCGCCACCGGGCGCGCCGCCAAAGCGAACACGGGCCTGGGCTGGCTCACCGCCCACCAGAACGCCGACGGCGGCTTCGCGGCCGCCGGGGCGACCGCCTCCAACGCCAACAGCACCGGCCTGGCCACTCAGGCGCTGCTCTCCGGCGGCCGCCTCGGCCCCGGCCTCAAGGCGTGGGGCCGGCTGGTGAAGCTCCAGCAGGGCTGTTCCGCCGACCCGGCGGTCCGCGGTGCCGTCGCCTACGACGCGACCGGCTTCAACGCGGGCACCGGCGCCCGGGCCACGGCGCAGGCCGTCCTCGGCCTCGCGGGCACCCCGCTGTCCACGCTCTCCGCCTCCGGGGCCGCCCCCGACGCCCCGACCCAGGCCTGCCCGCCGGTTCCGGCCACGCGCTGAACCACGCTGACACCGCGAGGAGTTCACCGATGAGCGACACCCCCACCCCGGCCCGCCCGGCCCGCCGTACGCTCGGGTCGATCGCCGCCGCGGCGGCCCTCACCGCCGGCCTGCTCGGCGTCTCCGCCGTCCAGGCCCCGCAGGCGCGGGCGGCCGCCTGCGGCGGCACCACCGGCGTCACCGTCGTGGTCGACTTCACCGCCGTCGGCGGCGGCATCCAGACCGGCTGCGCGCCCGGCGACCCGGCCAGCGGCCTGGCCGCGCTCACCGGCGCCGGATTCTCGTACGCCTTCCACCCGCGCTACCCGGGCTTCGTCTGCACCATCAACGCCCTGCCGACGACCTGCACCAACCCGACCGGCAGCGCCTACTGGTCGTACTGGCACGCCCAGCACGGCGGCCCCTGGTCGTACAGCACCCTGGGCGCGGGCAGCTACGACCCGGCCCCCGGCGACGTCGAGGGCTGGTCCTTCGGCGCCGGCGCGCAGCCGGGCACCACCGCGCCCTGACAGGCGGATGGTCGGTATACAGGTGGTGCATGGTTGTCGTCAGCTCGTGTCGTGAGATGTTGGGTTAAGTCCCGCAACGAGCGCAACCCTTGTTCTGTGTTGC
>NZ_JBSFJC010000186.1:0-12087 GCF_053597855.1 Kitasatospora sp. NPDC001225 | reverse complement strand
GGCCCCCCCCCGCGCCGCGGGGGCGGGCCGGCCCGGGGGCGGCCCCCCCCCCCGGCCGGGCTGTCAGCGGTTCCGGAACTCCGGCGGGCGCTTCTCGGCGAAGGCCGCCATGCCCTCCTTCTGGTCCACCGTCGCGAACGTCGCGTGGAACAGCCGCCGTTCGAAGCGGACGCCCTCGGCGAGCGTCGTCTCGTACGAGCGGTTGACGCTCTCCTTGAGCATGATCGCGGCCGGGGCGGACATCTCCGCGATCGTCTCGGCGGTGGCCAGCGCCTCGGACAGCAGCTGGTCGGCGGGGACGATCCGGGAGACCAGCCCGGCCCGCTCGGCCTCCTCGGCGCCCATCATCCGACCGGTCAGGCACAGCTCCATGGCCTTCGCCTTGCCCACTGCCCGGGTCAGCCGCTGCGAGCCGCCGATGCCCGGGATGACGCCGAGCTTGATCTCCGGCTGCCCGAACTTCGCGGTGTCCGCCGCCAGCAGGACGTCGCACAGCATGGCCAACTCGCAGCCGCCGCCCAGCGCGTAGCCCGCGACGGCCGCGACGACGGGCTTGCGCAGGGCGCCGAAGCGGTCCCAGGCGGCGAACCAGTCGCCGAGGTAGGCGTCGACGAAGTCGAGCGACTGCATCTCCTTGATGTCGGCGCCGGCCGCGAAGGCCTTCTCCGAGCCGGTGACCACCAGGCAGCCGATCTCCTGGTCCCGGTCGAACTCCGTTGCCGCCGCGACGACTTCGTTCATCAGCCGGGTGTTGAGCGCGTTGAGCGCCTTGGGCCGGTCGAGCGTGATCAGCCCCACCCGGCCCTTGCGCTCGACCAGGATCGTCCCGTACGTCATGCGGCGCCCTCCCGGAGGGTGGTGATGATGGCGGAGAAGTCCAGCCCGGCGCCCTCGTCCTGGGCGAAGGCGGCGTACAACTCGGCGGCCCGTCGGCCCAGTTCGGCCGGGACGGCGGAGGCGGTGGCGGCGTCGGCGGCCAGTCCGAGGTCCTTGGCCATCAGGGTGGCCGCGAATCCGGCCGCGTAGTCGCGGTTGGCGGGGCTGGCCGGGACGGGGCCGGGGACGGGACAATTGGCTGTGAGCGCCCAGCACTGGCCGGAGGCGGTGGAGGCCACGTCGAACAGGGCCTGGTGGCTGAGCCCGAGGCTCTCCCCGAGGACGAAGGCCTCGCTGACCGCGATCATGGAGACGCCGAGGATCATGTTGTTGCAGATCTTCGCCGCCTGGCCGGCGCCGGACCCTCCGCAGTGGACGACCCGCCGGCCCATCGCCGCCAGCAGCGGCTCGGCGTCGGCGAAGTCGGCGGCGTCCGCGCCGACCATGAAGGTCAGGCCGGCCGCCTCGGCGCCGGCCACGCCGCCGGAGACCGGTGCGTCGACGGCCCGGTGCCCGGCGACCCGGGCGAGGTCGGCGGCCACCCGGGCGTCCCCGACCGCGATGGTGGAGCAGTCCACGAACAGCGCGCCGCTCGGCGCCGCCGCCGTCAACTCACCGTAGGCGTCCAGGACATGGCGTCCGGCCGGGAGCATGGTGACGACCGTCCCGGCCGCCGCCACCGCCTGCGCCGCCGAGGCGGCCACGGCGACGCCGTTCCCGGCGGCGCGCTCCCGGGCGTCCGGGGCCAGGTCGTAGCCGGTCACCCGGTGTCCGGCCTTGACGAGGTTGGCGGCCATCGGGCCGCCCATGTTGCCGAGTCCGATGAATCCGATCGTCTGGGTCACCAGCGCTCCAGGGGTGTGGTGGCGGCGAGGCCGAGTTCACGGTCGCCGAGCGGGGCGAAGTAGCGTTCCACGGCGGCGGGTTCGACGGCGCTCAGGGTCGCCGGGCTCCACCGCGGGGTGCGGTCCTTGTCGATCACCTGGGCCCGGATGCCCTCGGCGAGGTCCGGCGTGGCGAGCGCCGCGCAGGAGGTCCGGTACTCCTGGTCGAGGACGGCCTCCAGCGGGCCGAGTGCCCGGGCCCGGCGCAGGGCCGCGAGCGTCGCCTTCACGGCGGTCGGGGAGTTGGCGGCGATCCGGTCGGCGGCCTTCTTGGCCTCGGGTTCGCCGCTCTCCCGCAGCCGGTCGAGGATCTCCTCCACGGTGCCGGCCGCGTAGCAGTGGTCGATCCATCCGCGCTGCGCGTCCAGCACGCCGGCCGGCGCGGGCCCGACGTTCCGTTCCAGGGCGTCGTGGACGGGCAGTTCGGCCAGGTCGTCCAGCAGTGCGGGCAGCCGCTCGGCGGGCACGAAGTGGTCGGCGAGCCCGCACAGCAGCGCGTCCCCGGCGCCGACGGATCCCGCGGTCAGGGCGAGGTGGGTGCCCGACTCCCCCGGCGCGAGGGCGAGCAGGTAGGTGCCGCCGACGTCGGGGACGAAGCCGATGCCGGCCTCCGGCAGGGCGACCCGGGTGGTCTCCGTGACGATCCGGACGCTGCCGTGGGCGGAGACGCCGACGCCGCCGCCCATCACGATGCCGTTCATCACGGCGACGTAGGGCTTCGGGTAGCGGGCGATCCGGGCGTTGAGGCGGTACTCGTCGCGCCAGAACTCCTCGACGGCTCCCGGGTCGCCGCCGGTGGCGGCGCGGTGGATGGCCACGATGTCGCCGCCGGCGCAGAAGGCGCGCTCGCCGGCGCCGGTGATCACGACGGTCTCCACGTCGCCGTCCCGCTCCCACGCGTCCAGTGCGGCGGAGATCCTCCGCACCATGCCGTGGGTGAGGGCGTTCAGGGCCGCCGGGCGGTTGAGGACGATCAGACCCACCCGACCCTCGCGCTGGACGAGGACCTCATCCGTACTCATCACGCGGCCCCGGTCAGGCCGCGGGCGACGATGACGCGCATGATCTCGTTGGTCCCTTCCAGGATCTGGTGCACCCGCAGGTCGCGGACGATCTTCTCGATGCCGTACTCGGCCAGGTAGCCGTAGCCGCCATGGAGTTGGAGCGCCTGGTTGGCCACCTCGAAGCCGGTGTCGGTGGCGTGGCGCTTGGCCATCGCGCACAGCTCCGGCGCCCGGGGGTCGCCCCGGTCCAGGGCGGCGGCTGCCCGCCAGAGCAGCGAGCGGGCCGCCTCCAGCTCCGTGGCCATGTCGGCGAGCCGGAACCGCAGCGCCTGGGCGTGCAGCAGCGCGGCCCCGAACGCCTCCCGGTCGGCCAGGTGCCGGGTGGCCCGCTCCAGGGCGTCCTGCGCGCCGCCGACGGAGCAGGCGGCGATGCCGAGCCGGCCGCCGTTCAGTCCGTTCATGGCGATCCGGAAGCCCTCGCCCTCCCCGCCGAGCAGGCGGTCGGCGGGGAGCCGGACGCCGGCCAGCAGCACCTGCCGGGTCGGCTGGGCGTTCCAGCCCATCTTCTTCTCGTTCGCTCCGAAGGAGACGCCGGGGTCGTCCCGCTCCACCAGGAACGCGGAGACGCCCCGGGCCCCCGGGCCGCCGGTTCGGGCCATCACCACGTACACCTGCGAGGTGCCGGCGCCCGAGACGAACTGCTTGACGCCGTCCAGGACCCAGTGGTCCCCGTGCCGGCGGGCCCGGGTGGCCAGCGCGGCGGCGTCCGAGCCCGCGCCCGGCTCGGTGAGGCAGTAGCTGCCGAGCAGCTCCGTCGAGCAGAGCCCGGGCAGCAGCCGGGCGCGCTGGGCGGGACTGCCGTAGCGGTCGATCATCCAGGCGACCATGTTGTGGATCGACAGGTAGCCGGCGATGGACGGGCAGCCGGTCGCCAGCGCCTCGAAGACGAGCACGCCGTCCTGGCGGCCGAGCTCCGAGCCGCCCGCCTCCTCCCGCACGTAGACGCCGCCGAGGCCCAGGTCGGCGGCCTTGCGCAGGACGTCGATCGGGAAGTGCTTGGCCTGGTCCCACGCGACGGCGTGCGGGGCGAGGTGCTCGCGGGCGAAGTCCCGGGTGGTCGCGACGATGGCGAGCTGGTCGTCGGTCAGATGGGTGTGCACGGCGCGCCTCAGCCCATCGTCGGGATGGTGAAGCTCGCGCCCTCCTTGGCCCCGGAGGGCCAGCGCGAGGTGACGGTGCGGGTGCGGGTGTAGAAGCGGATCGAGTCCGGCCCGTGCTGGTTGAGGTCGCCGAACGCGGAGCGCTTCCAGCCGCCGAAGGTGTGGTAGGCGATCGGCACCGGGATCGGCACGTTGACCCCGACCATGCCGGTGTTCACCCGCCGGGCGAAGTCCCGGGCGGTGTCGCCGTCCCGGGTGTAGATGGCCACCCCGTTGCCGAACTCGTGCTCGCTGGGCAGCCGCAGCGCCTCCTCGGAGTCGGCGGCACGCACCACGGTGAGCACCGGCCCGAAGATCTCCTCCCGGTAGATCCGCATGCCGGGCGTGACCCGGTCGAACAGCGAGGCGCCGAGGAAGTAGCCGTCCTCGTGCCCCGCCAGCCGGAAGTCCCGTCCGTCGACGACGAGTTCGGCGCCCTCCTCGACCCCGAGGTCCAGGTAGCCGCGCACCCGCGCCAGCGCGTCGGCGCCGACCAGCGGTCCGAAGTCCGCCGCCGGGTCGTCCGAGCGCCCGACCTTGAGCGCGCCGATCCGCTCGACCAGCTTCGCCACCAGGGCGTCCGCCGTCGCCTCCCCCACCGGGACGGCCACCGAGATGGCCATGCAGCGCTCCCCGGCCGAGCCGTACCCGGCCCCGATCAGCGCGTCCGCCGCCTGGTCGAGGTCGGCGTCCGGCATCACGATCAGGTGGTTCTTGGCGCCGCCGAAGCACTGCGCCCGCTTCCCGTGCGCGGCGGCGGTGGCGTACACGTACTGGGCGATCGGCGTGGAGCCGACGAAGCCGAGCGCCTGGACGCGCGGGTCCTCCAGCAGGGTGTCCACGGCCTCCTTGTCGCCGTTGACGACGTTGAGCACGCCCGGCGGCAGCCCGGCCTCCAGGAACAGCTCGGCCAGCCGCAGCGGTACCGAGGGGTCGCGCTCCGAGGGCTTGAGCACGAAGGCGTTTCCGCAGGCCAGCGCGGGCGCGGCCTTCCAGAGCGGGATCATCGCCGGGAAGTTGAACGGCGTGATGCCCGCGACCACGCCGAGCGGCTGGCGCATCGAGTACACGTCGATGCCCGTCCCGGCGTTGTCGCTGAACTCGCCCTTCAGCAGGTGCGGGATGCCGGCGGCGAACTCCACGACCTCCAGGCCGCGTTGGATGTCGCCGTGGGCGTCGGCCACGGTCTTGCCGTGCTCGGCGGAGAGCAGCCGGGCCAGCTCGTCCTTCTCCTGCTCGACGAGCTGGAGGAACCGCAGCAGGACGCGGGCCCGCCGCTGCGGGTTCCAGGCGGCCCACGCGGGCTGGGCCTGCTCGGCGTCGGCGATCACCGCCTCGACCTCGGCGCGGCCCGCCAGGGGCACCCTGGCCTGCACCCGGCCGGTGTTGGGGTCGTACACGTCGCCGAAGCGGCCGGAGGTGCCGGCGGTGGGCTTGCCGGCGATGAAGTGGGTCAGTTCTCGGACCATCGGTTCCTACTCTCGACAGGGGTGGGGAGAGGAGGAATGGAGGCCGCCGCCGGTCGGCGGGCGCACGGTGGTGCGCCCCTCGGCACGGGCGTACGGCGGTGTGACGGTACGTCAGGACGCGGGCGCCCTGGCGGTCGTCGGCACGGGACAGCCAGGCGCGGTGGAACGGAAGCAGCCCGGAGTCATGTGTGTCGTCTCCATCCTCGTGGAAAACACGAACCACCCGCGGCCGGTATCCTGACTCCCGGATCACCGCACGCCCTCAGGCCTTCCCGGCTGGCTGCCAGTGGCCGTCATCTGCGAGGACGGACTCCCCGGTCACAGTGGCGGGACCGTGCCGGACTCACACCGGCTTCCCTGACACCGCGGACCTGCCGTCGACCATATAGTTGGACGTCCTAGTAAGTCCAGGGGTACGCGCCCGCGCCGCGCCGCCGGAGGGCCGCTCACCCCCGTCCACCTGCCCGGACACGCCGGGAGCCGGCCCCGAGGGACCGGCTCCGAGGGCCGACTCCGATGACCGCCGCTCAGCGGCCGGTGGTGACGACCATCCGGAAGCGGGCCCGGTTGGCCGCCATCTTCTCCACCGCCGCCGCGGTCCGCTCCAGCGGCACCTCCTCGACCCAGGCCCGCACCCCCGTCTGCGCCGCGAAGCGCAGCGTGTCCTGGGTGTCGACCGCGATGCCCGAGGAGTGCGCGTAGACCTTCCGGTCGCCCTGGATCAACTGCAGGGCGCTCAGCTCCAGCGGCTCCGCCGGGAGTCCGACCATGACGAGCTCGCCCCGGCGGGTGATCCCGTCGATCGTCGCCACCACGGCGGGCGCGTTGGTGACGGTGGACAGGACCACCTTCGCACCTCCCAACTGCCGCAGGGCCTCGGCGACATCGCCCGCGGTGCTGTCGATGTAGTGGGCGGCGCCGAGCCGGAGCGCGAGCGGCCCCTTCTCCTGGCCGCGGGCGATGGCGACGGTACGGAAGCCCATCTTCTCGGCGAACTGGACGCCCAGGTGGCCGAGTCCGCCGATCCCCAGGATGGCGACGGTGTCCCCGGGCCGTGCGGCGGAGCGGCGCAGGGCGTTGAAGACCGTCACCCCCGCGCAGGCCAGCGGCGCCGCCTCGACCGCGGTGAGCTCGTCCGGGACCGCCGCCAGGGCCACGGCCGGGACGACGACGGAGTCGGCGAACCCGCCCGGATAGGCGACGCCGGGGATCTCGACCCGTGCGCAGTGCAGGCCGTCGCCCGCCCGGCAGGCGTCGCAGTGCCCGCAGCTGCCGCCGTACCAGCCGACCGCGACCCGGTCGCCGACCCGCCAGCCCTCCACGCCCTCGCCGAGGGCGTCGACGCGGCCGGCGATCTCGTGCCCCGGGGTGATCGGGAAGGTGCTGCCGGGCAGCAGGCCGCCGGCGATGAGCAGGTCGGAGTGGCAGACCCCGCACGCCTCCACGGTGATCCGCACGGCCCCCGGGCCGGGTTCCCGCGAGGGGACCTCGACCAGTTCGGGGGCCACACCCGGTGCCGCGACCTGGACGGCGCGCAGCGGGGCGGCCGAGCCGCTGGGAGAGGTGGACATGAGCGATCCCTTCGCCGGGTGATTGTTCCCCCGGAGCCCCAGGTGACCGCACCGCTCGTCCTGTTCCGGGCGCGTCTCCCGACAGGAACTCGAAAGCTCTCGAAAGAACTCGGAAGTAAAAGGTGGAGATAGGAATCGAACCCATCTGAACGGCCCTGCAAGCCGCCGCCTAGCCACTCGGCCACTCCACCCCGACAACGATGGAAACATTACACACACATGAACACGGACCCTGACCAGAATTCCCCGGGAACGGCGATGTTTCACCCCATGGGGCTCTTAGTGCGTCTAGTGTTATTTCTTTCGACATGGCGCCGGTAGGGTCCGACGAGCCAGCGCGTAAAAGACCGGGTGCGCTAGCCTGTGCCGATATCTCCGACCCGATGGGATTTCACTGATGGCCGTTGAGGAATCACGGTTCACCCATACCGCGGAGCCGCTCTGCGGAACCGCCGCGAACCGGTGCCAGTACAAGAACCTGCCCCTGCGCGACCTTCCCCCACTCGGCGTCGTGCGCCGCGCCAGGATCGCCCGCGAGGGCCTGCGCGAGCGCCGCGCCGACGTTCCGGCGCCCGGCCGGCCCTCCCGGTTCGCCGAGGGGGACTGGGTCCGGGTGAAGGACGAGGCCGCGGTGCGCGCCACCCTCGACGACAAGGACCGCCACCGCGGCCTGTGGTTCACCGGCAGCCAATGGTCGTTCTGCGGCGGTGTCTACCAGGTCGAGCGCATCGTGCGCCGCATGATCGACGACCACTACCGGGTACGGCGCCTGTCGGGCACCGTCGCCCTGGCCGGCGCCACCTGCCACGGCGCCGACGGCGCCCAGGGCTGCGGGCTGGACTGCGCCCTGCTGTTCCGCGACGAATGGCTGGAGCCCGCGCCCGCGCCGGTCCCCGCCCCCCGTCCCGTCGCCCTGTGGGCGACCGTGCGCGGCCTCGCGGAGATCCGCGCGACCCTCGACCCCGACGGGCGCCTGCACGGCGTCCCCTTCCAGCCGGGGATGGAGCAGCACACCGGCACCCGTCACAGCGCCCTCGAACTGCGCCACCGGTCCCTCGCCTGGTGGCAACACCCCACCGGGGGGCGCTGGTTCATCCTCGACGGCCTGCGCTGCGGTGGCGAGCCGCTCGCCACCGGCTGCGACCGGCGGTGCGCCCTGCTCTGGCACGAGTCCTGGCTGCACCTGGAGCCGGCCGCCACCGCCCCCTGACCGACCGTCAGCGCAGCCAGCGGTCGCGCACCAGCTTCGCGGTCAGGTGCAGCGGCCCGTCCCGGTCGCCGACGTAACATCGGGGAAGCGCGAACTCCCCGCCGTGGACACCGGGGCTGACCGCGCACCCGTACCCGTACCCGGTGTGCGCCACCGCCTCCACGGCGGCGCCGTCGAGCGAACCGTACGGGTAGCAGAACCCCTCGACCGACCGGCCCGTGAGATCCTCCAGCACGTGGCGGCTGTCGGCGACCTGGGCCGCCAGATCCCGCGCCCCCAGGCCCGCCAGCCGCCGGTGCGTCAGCCCGTGCGAGCCGATCTCCACCCCCTCGGCGGCGGCCTCGCGGACCTGGGCCGCCGTCATCAGCGGCTTGCGCGGGCCCTGCTCGTCCCAGTCGTTGTACCCGCCGAGCCGGCCGGCCACCACGTAGACCGTCGCCGTGAAGTCGTACTCCGCCAGTGCGGGCAGGGCCTCCTCCACGAAGTCGCGGTATCCGTCGTCGAAGCTGAGCCCCACCTTTCCCGCGGCGGTTCCGTTCCGGTGGGAACGCATCAGCTCGCCCACCGACACCCCGCGCAGTCCGCGCGCGGACAGCCAGCGCAGCTGGCGGCGGAATCGCGCGGGGTCGACGGTGATCAGATAGGGATCCTCGGTCGCCGACGTCACCGAGTGGTACATCAACGTCCACGGGAGACGCGCCGCATCCAGGGCGAGCGCGCTTTCCGAACTATTGCGTGGTCGAACGAGTCGCATGTTCCGCTCCTGCCGTCCAGTGGCCCCGTCCGTTCAGGTGGCCCTCGGAGAAATTGCATTCTGGCAGCGTCGGGCCCGGCTTCCATTCGCGCCAGGCGACTCCGTACCATTTCACCCGGTTGCCGGAGCGGAATTCGGCGGGGCCCGCCCGGGCCGGGCCGGGGCGGCGGACGGTCAGCGGTGGTTGACGATGACGTAGATGCCCCAGCCGATCGCCGCGAGCACCAGCGCGAAGAGGAGTCCGGCCAGGGTGGAGCCGACCGGGCCGGCGGTGGGCCGGACGGCCGCCGCCTCGTCGGCCGGGCCGGACGGGTCCGATGGACTGGACGGACCGGACGGACCGGACGGGTTGAGCAGGCGCAGGCCGAGGGCGAACAGCGCGGGCAGGCCGGCACCGGTGACCAGGCCCACCACGACGATCTTCCACACCGCGTCCAGGTTGATCCAGGAGTTCACGACCTCACCTCGTCCTTGACGGGCTCGGGGGCCACCGAACCGGTCCAGGCGGCGTTGACGTTCTCCGGCGTCACGGCCGGGTAGCGGGAGGCGGCGAAGAAGGCGACCGACGCCAGCACCAGCACGATGAAGATCACCGCCACCCCGGTCGTCCCGCCGATCCCGTTCGCGGTCCAGTAGGCCACCGCGCCGACCCCCGCCGCGGCCGGCAGGGTGAGCAGCCAGGCCGCCACCATCCGGCGGGCGAGCTGCCAGCGCACCACGGCACCGCTCCGCCCGATCCCCGAGCCCAGGATCGACCCGGTGGCCACGTGGGTGGTGGAGAGCGAGTAGCCGAAGTCGGTGGAGCAGAGGATCACCGCGGCCGAGGCCGACTCGGCGGCCATCCCCTGCGGCGGCTCGATCTCCACCAGCCCCTTGCCCAGCGCGCGGATCACCCGCCAGCCGCCGATGTAGGTGCCCAGGGCGATCGCGAGCGCGCAGGAGACGATCACCCAGTCCGGCGCCTTCGCCCCGGCCTGCAGGGTGCCGTTGGCGATCAGGGCCAGGGTGATGGCGCCCATGGTCTTCTGCGCGTCGTTGGTGCCGTGGGCGAGCGACACCATGGAGGCCGAGCCGATCTGGCCGAGCCGGAACCCGCGCCCGCGCGGGCCCTCGGGCACGTCCCGGGTGAGGCGGTAGACCAGGAGGGTGCCGACCACCGCCACCCCGCCGGCGATGAACGGCGACAGCGCCGCGGGCACGATCACCTTGGAGACCAGCCCCTGCCACTTGACGGCCCCGACCCCGGCCGCCGCCACCGTCGCCCCGACCACCCCGCCGATCAGCGCGTGCGAGGAGCTGGAGGGGATCCCGAGGAACCAGGTGGCCAGGTTCCACAGGATGCTGCCGGTCAGGCCGGCGCACACCACCGTCAGGGTCACCTCCCCGCTGGCGACCAGGCCGTTGGCGATGGTCGCCGCCACGGCGGTCGACAGGAACGCGCCGACCAGGTTGAGCACCGCCGAGACGGCGACCGCGACCCGCGGCGGGAGGGCGCCGGTCACGATCGAGGTCGCCATCGCGTTGCCGGTGTCGTGGAAGCCGTTGGTGAAGTCGAAGCCCAGCGCCGTGACGACCATCAGCGCCAGGACCGCATCGTTGCCGGTCACGGACCCGAACCTAGCCCGCGTAGCGGGACACGCCCGGTTCGGCGACGACCCGGCGCGCCGCGCGGCGAAGGGCCGCCATCCGGTCGGATCAACATACGGTCGCGTCCCCTCGTCTGCCGGACGGACGGCTCCAGGAGCCCGATCGCGTCGACGGCCTCCCCACAACCCACTCCCCCGGCGGCAGCCCGTACGGATTCCCGACCTCCGAACGGCGGGCCGTCAGCCCGTGGCCGCCACCCGCCCGATCGGGTCGCATTCACCGGCAGCGCGGGACACCGACGGGTCGGGTACGGAAGGCTCAGGGCCTTCGAGCCCCAGGCACGCAGCACGGACACGGCCGGCCGGGGCGGCCCGAGACCGGATTGGTGGCATGACCGTTCAGGACATCCCGGACCCCCCGAGCACCGGGACCGCCCGGCGCGGCGAGTTCGCCGAACTGTACCGGCGCGTGGCGCAGGCCGGTCTGCTGCGTCGGCGCCCGCTGTACTACGCGTGCCGGAGCGCGGCACTGCTGGCCGCGCTGGCGGGGCTGCTGGCCGGGTTCACGGCGCTCGGCGCGAGCTGGTGGCAGCTCGGCCTGGCGCCGCTCTTCGCCCTCGTGCTGGGCCAGTTGGCGCTGCTCGGCCATGACGTCGCGCACCGCGCGGTGTTCGCCGACCGCCGGACGACCGACCTGGTGGGCATCGTGCTGGGGAACCTGGTGGTCGGCATGAGCTACGGCTGGTGGGTCGACGACCACAACCGGCACCACGCCCACCCGAACCGCGAGGGCCAGGACCCGGCCGCCGACTCCCTCCTCTTCGCCCGGACCGCCCAACAGGCCGATCGGACACGGGGGTTGCGGCGGTTCGTGGCACGACACCAGGCGGCACTGTTCTTCCCGCTGCTGTCCCTCCAGGCACTCGGCCTGCTCGTCGCCACCGGCCTGACCCTCACCCGCGGCACCGTCAGGCACCCGGCGCTGGAACGCACCCTCGCCGTACTGCACTACGCCGTCGCGGCGGCCCTGACCGTCCTCGTGCTCTCCCCGCTCCAGGCGCTCGCCTTCACCGCGCTGTTCGGGGCACTGTTCGGCGTCTACCTGGGCTGCATCTTCGCCCCCAACCACAAGGGCATGCCGATGACCGGCCCCGGCGCCGAGCGCACCGACTACCTCCGGCGGCAGGTGCTGCCCTCCCGCAACCTGCGGGCCGGCCGGTTCGTCCACTTCCTCTTCGGCGGCCTCGGCCTCCAGATCGAGCACCACCTCTTCCCGGCCATGCCGGTGGCGGCGCTGCGCCCGGCCTCGCGCATCGTGCGCGCCTACTGCGCGGAGATCGGCGTGCCGTACGCCGAGGCGGGTCCGACCGCCTGTTTCCGGGAGATCCTGCGGGACCTGCGCGCGGTCGGCCGGTCCGTCCCGGCCCGCCCGGAGGCCGCGGCCGCGGCGAAGAGCACGGCACCCGCGGAGGCCGCCCGGTGAGCGGGGTCCCGCCGACCACAACAGGACGGCGGCCAGGAGGCCGAAGTGGGC
>NZ_JBSFJC010000185.1:0-12269 GCF_053597855.1 Kitasatospora sp. NPDC001225 | reverse complement strand
GGGCGGCCGACCGACGACAACGGGGGCGGTCGGCCGCCCGACTCCGCCGGCAGACGCACCGCCCGACGACCAGGGCGATCCAGCAGTGCGTCACCCGCCGCCGGAAGTTCCGTGCGGATCGCGGCAGCGGTCTGCGAACCCCGGCACTCGAAGGAGTTCTCGATGATCAGGAAGCGTCTCGCGACGGTCCTCGCGGCCACGGTCCTCGCCGGAGGCCTGGTCGGCCTCTCCGCCGGCGCGGCCCATGCCTCCGCCCGGGTCAACAAGTGCGGGAGCGCGTACGACTTCAAGCGGAGCTGGGAGATCAACGACATCCACAACGTGGCCGCGGTGGTCGGCTTCATCGACATCTACTACAACAGCGGAAACGGGTACAACTGCGCGATCGCCCGCGGGAACGACGCGGTCGTCAGCGGCCAGCACGAGATCTTCGTCGAGATACGGCGCTCCCGCGACAGCACCTGGATCAAGGACGGTGTCGGCAGCAACTACACCCAGTACGCGGGCCCGGTCTACGCGTACGCCAAGGGGGCCTGCATCGACTTCATCGGGGGGCTGAAGTACAACGAGTTCTCCGGAACCGGTGACACCGGCTACAGCTTCGAGCACTGCGGCTGAGCCGTGGCCGGGCGGCAAGGCCCGCTGGAGCCGGTCCGGCCCGCCCGAGGCCCGCGCGCGTGGGGTGGGGTTATCCCCACCCCGCGCACGCCGGTCGCCACCATGGTTCGTACCCACCCGCCATTCCTAGCCTGGACCCCGTCGCTGACGGACACGATCCACGAGGGATGGCAGCACCATGGCAGCCCGCCACCACCGCCCGGAGTACGAACCGCCCGAGCCTCACGCCCCCGCCCGCCCCGCGATCGGACCGCGCGCGGTGCGGCGCGGCCACGGGCGCGGCGGCGAGACGGTGCACGCGGTGCGCGGGGTCGACCTCGCGCCGGGCCGCGGCAGCTCCACCGCCCCGTCGGGGGCGGCGGCATGAGCAACGGACTCGCGCGCGCCTCGGTGCGCTTCCGGCCGCCTTCCTTCGCGGGGACCTTCGTCGCCCTGCTGTTCGGCGCGGCCGTCATCATGGGCTGCGGCACCCTGTTGCAGACCGGCATCACCGCGAACGTGCCCCCGGTGCGCTACGCGCAGGCGCCGGTCGTCGTCGCGGCCGGTCCGGACATCGGGATCGTCCGCAAGGTCAACAAGAAGGAGAAGGCCGTCGACCGGCCGGTGCCCGACCGGCCCCGGGTGGACGCGGCCCTGGCCCAGCGCATCGCCGCCCTGCCCGGTGTCGCGGCGGCCCGTCCCGACACCGCCTTCCCGATCCAACCGGGTCCGGCCACACCCGGCCTGACCGGGCGCGGGTACGCGGCGCTCGGCATCGCCGGCGGCGCGGACACCCTGGTCGAGGGCCGCGCCCCCGGCCCGGACGAGGTGGTCCTGGACGCCGCCACCGCACGGGACGCCCGGCTGGCACCCGGCGCGAGCCTCACCCTGGTCGCACCCGGCGGCAGCGGCACCTACCGGATCTCCGGCCTGGCCGCGCCGCAGAACGCCGGCCCGACGGCCTGGTTCGCCGACGCGGTGGCCGGGCAGCTCTCCGGTCACCCCGGCCGGGTGGACGCCATCGCCGTCCAGCCGAGCGAGGGCGTCGGCGCCAAGGACCTCGCCCGCCGGCTCCGCGAGGCCCTGCGCGACACCGCCGGCCCGCAGGCCTCCGGGGCGTCGCCCACCGGGATCAGGGTGGTCACCGGCGAGGACCGCGGCTCCGTCGAGCAGCCTGGGCTCGGGCAGAGCCGGACGCTGCTGGTCGCGATCGGCGGATCCTTCGGCGGCACCGCCACCATGACGGCCGTCTTCGTGGTGGTGTCCACCGTCGCCCTGGCCGTCGGTCAGCGGGCCCGCGAGTTCGCCCTGCTGCGCGCCGTCGGCGCGACCCCCCGCCAGATCCGCCGCACGGTCGCCACCGAGGCGATGCTGGTGGCACCCCTCGCCGGCCTGCTCGGCCTCGTCCCGGGCGTGGCGCTGGCCCGCTGGTGGTTCGACGGACTGGTCTCCCGCGGCGCCGTCCCCGAGGGCGTCGAACTGGACGTCGGAGCGGTCCCCGCGCTCGTCGCCGTCGCCACCTGCTCGCTGGCCGCGCTGGCCGCCGGCTACCTCGCCGCGCACCGTCCCTCCCGCCTGCGCCCCGGCCAGGCACTCGGAGAGGCCTCGGTGCCGGCCGGCCGGGCGGGCGTGGTGCGGGCCCTCCTCGGTCTGGCGGCCGTCGTGGGCGGCGTCGTGCTGGCCGCCGTCGCCGCCGGCCTGAGCGGTGAGAACGCCGCCAACACCGCGCTCGGCGTGGTCATGTGCTTCCTGGTGGCCACCGCCCTGCTCGGCCCCTGGGTGGCCCGGGTCGCCGCCGGAGTGCTCGGCCTGCCGCTGCGGGCGGGCGCGGGCGGCACCGCCGGATCGCTGGCCGCCGACAACGCCCGGGCCGACGCCCGCCGACTGACCTCCGCGATCACACCCATCGTGATGGTCAGCGCCTTCTGCGGCACCATGCTGTTCATCCAGAGCAGCGTCGGGCACGCCACCGGCGAACAGCTGCGTGCCGGGGTCGTCGCCGACCACGTGCTCGGCTCCACCGGTCGCGGCCTGCCCGCCGCCACCGCCGAACGGGCCGCCGAAGTGCCCGGCGTCGAAGCCGCCGTGGGCGTGCTGCGCACCGGAGCCGTCTACCGCTCCGACGGGAAGCTCCGCTCCGCCAACGCCCTCGGCGTGTCCGGCGATCCGGCGAGGCTGCCCCGGGTCCTCGACCTGGGCGTGCGCAGCGGCTCGCTCGCCGACCTCGCCCGGGGCACGGACACCGTCGCCCTCGACGCGGCCCTCGCCGACAGGCTCGGCCACAGCGTCGGCGACCGCGCCTCCTTCTGGCTCGGCGACGGCACCCAGACACGGCTGACGGTCGTCGCCACCTACGAACGCGGCCTCGGCTTCGGGCAGTTGATCCTGCCCCGGGCCGCCGTCGCCGCACACGCCGCCGTCGCCTACGACAGCCAGGTGCTCGTCGCGGACGCACCCGGAGCCGACCGCGCGGACGTCGCCGCCCGGCTGGCGAGGCTCCCCGCCGAGGCCCCCACCACCGGGACCGCCACGATCGGAGGGCTCACGGTGGCCGACCGCGCCGGGTACGTCGCGCAGACCGACCGCAGGCGCGAGGCCGGCGACTGGGCGAACTCCGTGATGGCGGCCGTCCTCGGCGGCTTCGCCGCGATCACCGCCGCCAACACCCTGGTGATGACCGTCCTGGACCGCGGCCGCGAGGTGGCCCTGCTCCGCCTCACCGGCGCCACCCGCCGCCAGATACGCGGCATGATGCGCTGGGAGGCCCTGCTGGTGGCCGCGACCGGGCTGCTGCTCGGAAGCCTGATCGCCTGGATCACCCTGGTCCCGATCGCCCGGGGCCTCGCCGACGCCCCGCCGTACGTCCCGCCCGGCACCGCCCTGCCGCTGGCCGCCGCGGCCGTGGCCCTCTGCCTCGCCGCGACGGCCCTGCCGACCCGCGCCCTGCTGCGCTCCCGCCCGCTCGCGGCGAGCGGCCGGCGGTAGGTGGACAGGGGTAGGGGAACCGTCGGACCGGAGGCGGGACGTCCGTCCCGCCTGCCGCCGGACGGGTGAACCCTGCGCGGGCCGGTTGGCGCCCCGGCTGCCGCTTCGCCACCATGACGTCCGCGAACCACCGTGCTCGTCCGTCCGACGCCGACGGCGGGCGGTGACCCGCCCGAGAGCCGCCGGTGCCTGCCCGCTGGCCGCACCGCAGCCATCCGACGATCCCAGGGGGAACCCGTTGCCCCAGACCGAGAACCTCACAACCACTGTCCCCGGAGCACGGCTGGTCCCGATGCACCGCATGGAGCTGCCGCCCGTGGGGCCGCCGCGCCGTGAGCAGCTGCCGAACGGCACTCCGATCTGGCTGGTCACGCGCTACGACGACGTCCGCCGGGCCCTCGTGGACGCCCGGTTCAAGCGGTCGCTGCTGTTCGCCCCGGACGCGCCGCCGCTGAGTGACACGCCCAACCTGGGCAGCGACCGGGACTCGATGTTCCACAAGGACGGGATCGAGCACCACCGGATGCGCCGCGTCTTCCAACGGGCGTTCACCCCCGGCGCGATCGAGCGGTCGCGTCCGTGGGTGACCTCCGTGGTCGACCGGCTGCTGGACGATCTCGTGCGGCACGGCGCCCCGGCCGATCTGGTCACCGGGTACACCAGGCCGCTGCCGAGCGCGGTGATCGCCAGGATGATGGACCTCCCCGGCGAGGACCTCGGACGCGTCCGGGACTGGACCGAACTCGCCTTCGCCACCGCCGACCGTGACCCCGCCGAAGTCATCCGCGCGATGCGGGAGTTCACCGCGTACGTGGCCGGGCTGCTCGCCGACCGCCGACGCGCACCCGGCGACGACCTGGTCAGCGCCATCGTCCGGGCCGCGGACCGGGAGGGTGAGGTGTCCGAGCGCCAACTGGTCAACCTCGTGTGCGGGTTGATGGTGGCCGGACACGAGACCAGCATGACCACGCTGGCCAACGCGGTGCTCTACCTGCTCGCCGAACGCCCCGACGCCTGGAGCCGCATCGGCTCGGACGAGGCGGCGGCCGCCCTGGCGGCGGAGCGGCTGCTGCACACCATCCCCCTGGGCGCCAACAGGGAACGCCCCGGAAGCCTCCTTCGTACCGCCGAGGAGGTCGAGCTGGGCGGCGTGACCATCGGCGCCGGCGACATCGTCGCGGCCGACCGCACCACCGCCAGCCGGGACCCCGGCGTTTTCCCACCCGATTCCCTCAGCCGGCTGTTCGACCCGCTGGAAGCCGGCACCCTGGCCTTCGGCGCCGGGCCCCACTTCTGCCCCGGCGCGTGGCTGGCCCGCCTCCAGATGCGGATCGCCCTCCACCGTCTCGCCGCCCGCCTGCCCGGCCTGCGCCTCACCCTGCCGACCACCGGGATCGAATGGCGGCTCGGCACCTCCACCCGCAGCCCCCTGCACCTGCCCGCCACCTGGTGACGGACCGGCCTGGTGACGGACCGGCCGCCACCGATGCTCCGGGACAGCCGTCCTCGTGAACGCCGGTGTCCCGGAGGTCAGGCGCCCGGCGTCGGCAGCCTGCTCGGGTGTCCGCGGGACGGCGACGAGGCCGACCTCGTAATGCAGCGCCTCCATAACGGAGTTCATTCCGGCGTGCGATACGAAGGCGGTGGCATGGCGGAGTACCGCCAGCTGCGGGAACCGCGACCGGACGTCCACCCGGCTCGGGATGGCGCCGAGTACGGCGGCATCCGTATCGCCCACGGTCATCGCCAGCTGCCAGGGCCCGTCGGCGATGGCGTCGATACAGGCGCGGTAGAACTCCGGGCGACCGTTGAAGACGGTGCCCAGTCGGGCGGCGACCAGTGCTCGGTCTGCTCGCGACTGCCCATCGAGGGGCCGACGAAGTGAAAACGTTCGTCGAAGCTGTCAGCGGCCGGCTGGAACTCCCGCGGGACGAACACGAGGTTGAGCCCGTCCGCCATCGTCATGGTGTCGGCGACACCGAGCGGGACGCCGTACTCGGTGGAGAAGGCCTCACAGTCAGTGTCAGCACGGGGACACCCTGGCAGCACCAGCGCCGCAACGCCATCGAGATTCGCGACTCGCCGCAGCCACCGGCGGCGATGATGCCCGGGCCGCCGTCGAGCCCCGCAGTTCGACGTCCTCACCGCCGGCGACCCCCGATACGCCGTTGGATCGGTCATCCGCGCTCTTTTCGTACGACTTTTCGGAGTGGATGGTCAATTGTGAGATCGGCGTATTCATCTTTCCTGCGCGGATCCATTCCAGGAATCCGGTCGATAGCACATCACGGCGACTGGATGTCAATTGGTCGGCGGCTTCGTCACGCTTACGGATTACCACGAGAGATCTGGCCCCGATGTTTCGTGGAACGATGCGACGGTACTGAAAAATGACGGACCGGCAGGGGAAGGAAAAGAACCATGGGAGCCTCTCGCGGCGGACCGATCGAATTCGGGCGGAGCACCCTGCTGTGACCGCCACCGTGGAGCAGACGCTGCACCACCAGACCGGTGCCGGCCTGCCCGTGCCGTTCGCCGTCGCCGGGACGGGGGTGCACCTGCCGCCGGCCGTCGTCACCAACCAGGAGCTCACCCGCACCCTGGACACCAGCGACGAGTGGATCACCAGCCGCACCGGGATCCGTGAGCGCCGGCGGCTGGCCCCGGACCTGGCGACCTCCGACATGTGCGTCGCCGCGGCCCACCCGGCCCTGGAGGCCGCCGGGGTCGGGCCTGCCCAGCTGGACGCGGTCATCGTCGCTTCCTACACCGGGGACCAGCCGCTCCTGTCGACCGCATTGATCGTCAAGGACGCCCTCGGCGCCCACCGCGCCCTGTCCCTGGACGTCACCCAGGCGGCCTGTGCCTCCGGCGTCCAGGCCGTGCTGATCGCCGCCCACCTCCTGCAGAACCCGTCCATCAGCACCGTTCTGCTGCTCGCGGCCGACTGCGCCTCCAGGATCACCGATCCGACCGACCGCACCGCCGGGGTGTTCTTCGGAGACGCCGCGGCGGCCGTGGTGCTCACCCGCACCGACGAGGCCGGAGCGGGCCTGCTCTCCTACGACCTGGGCTCCCAACTCTCCTACGGCGTCCAGATCCCCGCCGGGGGCTCCCGGCTGCCCACCACGGCGGCCACCGTCGCCGCCGGGGAGCACTACCTGCGGATGGACGGCCGTGCCGTCTGGAACACCGCCACCGCCCGCCTGCCCGAGAGCATCGCGAGCGCCGCGCACCGTGCCGGTGTGCCGGTCGACCGGATCCGGCACTTCTTCCTGCACCAGGCCAACCTGAACATCCTCACCGAGACCATGACCGCCCTGGGCGTTCCCCGCGAGCGCGTTCCCGTCACGGTCGAGCGGCTGGGCAACACCGGGTCGGCCGGGCTGTTCACCGCGCTCCACGCCACGATGGCCGAAGGCGCCCTGCTCCCGGGGGACACCTATGTGCTGTCCGGGATCGGTGCGGGATTCCAGTGGGGAACCCTCTGCCTCCGGCACGCCTGACCGGCCGGCCCCGGGGTCAACCGAGTTCGTTCCTGTGGACGACGCCGTCCTTGACGATCAGTCGCAGGTTCCGTTCGGGGTCGGCGAGGACGGACAGGTCGGTGGTCGGGTCGCCGTCGACGACCAGGAGGTCGGCCCAGGCGCCCGGCGCGATGACGCCGAGCGGTGCGGCGCGGTAGGGGTCCCGGCGGCCGGACAGGCGGAACAGCTCGGCGTTGCCGGAGGTGGCCGTCCGCAGGGCCTCGACCGGGCCGAGGTGCTCGCCGAGCCGGACGAGCATCTCGTTCTGCCGGTGGGCCTTCCCGGGGTCGAAGACCAGGTCGGTGCCGAAGGCCAGTCGCACGCCGTGCCGCACCGCCCAGCCGATGGTGCGGGCGACGCCTTCGCAGACCTCGCGGTTCTTGCGGGCGCTGTCCGGGGAGGCGTAGTGGTGGTCGTCGACCTCGAACGGCTGGGTGCTCAGCCAGACGCCCTGCTCCGCGAGGTGGCGGACGGTGTCCTCGTCGAGGAGGTGCCCGTGCTCGACGCAGCGCACCCCGGCCCGTACCGCGCGGCGGACGCCTTCGGAGGTGTAGACGTGCACGGTCACGTAGGTGCCCCAGTCGGAGGCCGCGGCGACGGCGGCCTCCAGCTCGGCCGGGGTGAACTGCAGGACGTCCAGCGGGTCGAACTCCGAGCTGACGCCGCCGCCGGCCATCAGCTTGATCTGGGTGGCGCCCTTCCTGAGCTGTTCGCGCACCGCGGCGAGCACCCGTTCCGGCCCGTCGGCCACCCGGGTGAACCCGAGCTGCTCGCTCCGGGCCGGCGGCCCGCCCAGGGCGGTCGGGGCGTCGTGGACCGTCCCGAAGTCCCCGTGGCCGGAGGTCTGGGAGACGGCCGCCTGGCTCGGGTAGATCCGCGGGCCGGGGAACAGCCCGCGGTCCAGCACCCGCCGCAGCGGTTCGGTGTCGCCGGCCATGTCCCGCACCGTGGTGAAGCCGCGCATCAGCATGGAGCGGGCCGCGGCCAGGGCCTGGTAGTAGACGGTGCCGGTCGGGGCGAGCTGGAGCTCCGCCATGGTGCCGCCGGCCGCGAACAGGTGGACGTGGGCGTCGGTGAGCCCGGGGATGAGGGTGCGGCCTCCGCCGTCGAGCACCGTCGCGCCACCCGGGGGACCGGACGGGAAGGGGCGGCCCAGCACCACCTCCGCGATCCTGTCCCGCTCCACCCGGACGTACCCCGGCGCCGCCTCGGCTCCGGTCCCGTCGAAGACGCGCACGTTCGTCACCAGCAGCCCGGCACCCGCTCCGTCGACACCCATGCCGCCATCTTCGGCCGGTCACGGAGCCGGGACCAGGGGGCCGGACGGATCGGGTCGGTCCGGCGGTGCCCGGCCGGCAGCCGACCGGCCCGGCCCCGGGTGCGCCCGGGTACCCGGAAATGCCGGACTGTGGGGGAGTTGATCAGGGTGAGGGCACGAGTGGGCGGGAAAGAGAAGGCCAGGGGGCAGTTGTCGGACGCGCTGCTGTCGCGGAGGGCCGATGCGACGGGACGGACGAATGGCGAACTCCCTGCTCGCGGTGGTGAGCCGGGACTGGATCGGGGCGCCGGTCGCGCTGGCGGTGGCGGCAGCGGGCGGTGGCCTCCTCGCGGTGGGGGCGGCCTGGTCGGTGGCGCTCGCTGGCCTGGCGCTGGCCGTCGGGGTGCTGCTGGCGGCCGGGGCCGTTCGGCACCTGGTGCTGGTGGCCCGGGAGGCGCGGGCGCATCCGCCGCCGGGGCGGTTGGTGGACGTGGGCGGTCACCGGATGCACGTCCTCGCCGAGGGGCGGGCCGGGGCGGGGCCGACGGTGGTCTGGATGCCCGGCGGGCACGCCCCCGGCGAGGACCTCCGGGAACTGCACACGATGCTGTCGGCCCAGACCCGGTCGGTGCTGGTCGACCGCCCGGGGACGGGCTGGAGCGACGTCGGGCCCTTCCCCCGGACGACGGCCGCCGAGGCGGCGGAGCTGCCGGCGGCGCTGGAGGCGGCGGGGGAGCGGGCACCCTTCGTGTTCGTCGGCCACTCCTTCGGCGGGCTGCTGGTCGCGAACGTGGCCAGGCGCCGGCCGGACCTGGTGGCGGGGCTCGTCCTGCTGGACCCGACCCCCCTGGAGGTCATCGCCTTCGCCCCGCCCAACGGGCAGCTCGCGGCGCTGCGCCGGGGCGTCCTGCTGGCGGCGGTGCGGCAGCTGTTCGGCGCGCACCGGGGCCCCGGCGGCCGGACCGGGCCGTGCTGCGCCGCCGCGTCGATCTTCGCCGAGCTGTCGCCGTCCGGGCTGGCACAGGTGGGCTGGGAGACCGTGGTGTACGACGGGGACCTCGGGGACCTGCCGCTGGTGCTGGTGGTACCGCGGGACCTGATCGGCGGCGAGGCGGTGCTGGCCGGTGCCCGGGACGCGGTCGAGGCCGAGCGGATCAGCCGCTTCTACCTCCGCAGCCGGGTCCGCTACCTGGCGGCGTCGACGGCGTCGAGGCTGGTGTACACACCGGCGGGGACGGGTCACGACTTCCCGCACGAGGCGCCCGAGTTCGTGGTCGGCGTGGTCGGGGACCTGGTGCGCGAGCTGCCCCCGATCAGCCCATGACCGTCCGCGCGGAGTCCGTCCGGACCGGGCGGCGACGGGAGAAGGCGCCCAGGTCGACCACGGTCCCGGTGTGGTCGCAGCGGAAGTGCACCGGGTCGCCGTCGTGGTCGTGCCCGGCCTCGACCCGGTCGATCAGGGTGGCGAGGTAGCGGCCCACCAGCGGGGCGTTCTTGAACTGGTTGCCGCTGGTGCCCATCGCCACGTAGTAGCCGTCGAGGGCGGTGCGGTCGTAGATCGGGGTCCAGTCGTCGGCGACGTCGTACACGCCCGCCGCGCCGAGGGGCCGGTTGGGGACCCGGAGCGCGGGGAACCGGCGCGCCGCCCGGGTCACCTGGGTGCGGAAGCGCCGGGCGGTGGGGCGGGGATCGGCCCCGTCCGGGTCGTCGATCCACTCGTGCGGGTCGCAGTCCGGCTCGGTCCCGCCGACCAGGAGCTGCCCGCCGGGGGCCGTGCGGACGTAGGTGCCGACGTCGAGGTCGGCGACCAGCGGGAAGGGGTCGGTGGTCCGGACGTCCGGTGCGGGGACCTGGTGGACCTCCTCGCGCAGCGGACGCACACCGATCGTGAAGTCGTCGCCGACGCCCGCCAGCCGGTTGAGGCCGCCCGACCACGGGCCGGCGGCGTTGACCACGACGGGTGCGGCGATCCGCGAGCCGTCGGCCAGGCGGACGCCCGTGACCCGGTCCGCGTGCCGGTCGACGGCCACCACGGTGTGGTGGAGGAGGAGTCGGGCGCCCAGCCCGATCGCGGCGTCGGCGAGGTTCAGGGCGGCGAGCTGGGGGTCGTCGACGTACCCGGCGTCCGGGGTGAACAGGGCGCCGAGTTCGCCGGACGGGTCGGCGAAGAAGGCGTCGTCGTCCACCGGCTTCGGCGGCCAGTACCGTCCGGGGTCGATCCCGGGAAGGCGCTCGCGCAGCGTCGGGGCGTCCCACCGCTCGTACGGGACGCCGGCACGCTCGAACAGGGCGGCGGTCTCGGAGGGTTCGACCTCGGGGGAGTCGAGCAGCACGGCGCCGGTGCGGTGGAAGGCGGCGAGCGGGCGGGGGCCGGTGAGCCGCAGGTGGTCGGGCCAGGACGTCCAGAGGTGCTGCGCCTCCCAGGCGGTGGCGACGCTCGCGAAGGCGGAGTAGTTGAAGCGGATGATCGCGCTGGAGGCGCTGGTGGACCCGTGGCCGACGGCGCCCGCCTTGTCCACGACGACCACCTGCCGCCCGGCGCGCGCGAGTTCGAGGGCGACGGCGGCGCCGATCACCCCGGCTCCGACGACCACGGCGTCCGGTCGAACGTCGGTCATGGCGGCCCCTCCCCGGGCGGCGGCGTGCGCAGGCTCGGCACGGCGGCGAGTAGCGTCCGAGTGTACGGGTGCCGCGGGGCGCGCAGGAGGGTTGCGGTGGGGGCGGTCTCGACGATCCGGCCGTGCCGCATGACCGCGACCGCGTCGGAGACGTGGCAGACCGCCGGCAGGTTGTGGCCGATGAACAGCATGGACAGGCCGAGGCGTTGCTGGAGTTCCCGGATCGTGTTGAGGACGGAGGCCTGCACCGAGACGTCGAGCGACGAGGTGATCTCGTCGGCGATCAGCAGGCCGGGTTCGACGGCCAGGGCGCGGGCGATGGCGACCCGTTGGCGCTGCCCGCCGGAGAGCCGGCGCGGCAGCCGGTCGGCGAGCCGCGGGTCCAGGCCGACGAGGCCGAGCAGTTCGGTGACGCGTTCGGCGCGGGCGGGCCGGTCGAGCCGGCGGAAGACGGTGGCCGCTTCGACGAGCGTCTGGCGGACCGTCATCCGCGGGTCGAGCGCGGTGTCCGGGTCCTGGAGGACGACCTGGACCAGGCGGCCGAGCCGGCGGCGGTCGCGGACGGTGCGGGTGCGGGCCTCCCGGCCGTCGAGCAGGACCCGGCCGGCGTGCACGGGGGTGAGGCCGACGATCGCGCGGGCCAGGCTCGACTTGCCGGAGCCGGACTCGCCCACGAGCCCGAGCGTCGTACCGGACGGGACCTCCAGCGAGACGCCGTCCACGGCGGTGACCGGGCCGCGCGGGCCGGGGTGGCGGACGGTGAGGCCGGTCACCTGGAGTTCGGTCATGAAGCGGTCACCGTCTCCGGGTCCGCCGCCACCGGTACCGGGGACCAGCACGCGACCAGGTGGCCGGCGTCGAGGTCCTCCAGCGGCGGGGCCTGCTCGGCGCAGTGGTCCCGGCGGCGCGGGCAGCGGGGCTCGAACGCGCACCCCGGGGCGGGCAGCAGCGGGTCGGGCGGTGCGCCGTCGACGGTCCGCAGCGGCCGGTCGCGGTCGGCGGTGAGCTCCGGGACCGAGGCGACCAGGGCCCGGGTGTAGGGGTGCCGGGCGCCGTCGGCGAGGCGGTCGGCGGGCAGGGCCTCGACGATGGTGCCCGCGTACATCACCAGGACGCGTTCGCAGAACTCCCCGACGAGCGCGACGTCGTGGCTGATGAACAGGATCGCGGCGCCGGTGTCCCGCCGGATCTCGGACAGCAGCCCGGTGATCTGCCGCTGCACGGTGACGTCGAGCGCGGTGGTCGGCTCGTCGGCGATGATCAGGCCGGGCCGCACCATCAGCC
>NZ_JBSFJC010000184.1:0-12579 GCF_053597855.1 Kitasatospora sp. NPDC001225 | reverse complement strand
GGCGGGCGGGGGGGGGGGGGGCGCACCCGCGTACATGGGGTTGGGGGGGGGTGGGGGGGGGCGGGGGGGGGGGGCCCGCGGGGGGGCCCGGGGGGGGGGGGGGGCCCCGCCCCCCCCCCACGAGTCTTCCGATCCCGCTCGCCCGGGGCATCAGGGGCGGGGAGCCGCCGTCCCCTGATCTTCCGTCAGGGTTGTCCCGGAGGCACGACACAGGAGGCTGTGGGCGGAGTCCGACTCGGACATCTGAGGACCCGACCGATCACTCCGCAGGACGGGAGCACCGATCACACCGATCACCCGCTCATCGGCGTGACTTCACGGCGATCGGATCGGTTGCCTCTCCAGCGGCGCGTCGGGGCCACCCTCGTCGCATTCGTACGCTCCGTCCGCACCGTGCGGCCGGGGCTCCGAAGCCGTGCCGTCGCTCCCGGGAGGTCGGGAATGCCATCGCCGGACACGTGCTTCCCGATCCGCCAAGCCGTGATCCTGGCAGGCGGACGCGGCAGACGGCTCGCCCCGCACACGGACCTGCGCCCCAAGGCCATGGTCGAGGTCGACGGCACACCGCTGCTGCGCCACCAGCTCGACCGGTTCGCCGACGCGGGCGTGGAGACGGTGGTCGTCTCGGCGGGCTACCGCTCCCAGGTGATCACCGAGTACGTCCGCACGGCGCCCCTGCCCGTCCGCACCACCGTGGTCGTGGAGTCCACCCCGCTGGGCCGGGGCGGCGGGCTGAAGCTCGCCGCCCGCGCGCTACCGGCGCCGCGGGACCCGTGGTTCGCCGTCTACGGCGACATCTGGGCCGACTTCCCGCTCACCCCGCTGGGCGCCCACCACCTGCGCTGCGGGGCGCTGGCCACGGTCGCCCTGGTCCCGCCCCGGCTGCCCCGGGGCACGGTCCGCTGCGACGCCCTGGGCCGGGTCGCCGAACTCGCCGCGCCGCCGCCGCCCGCCTGCACGGTCAACGGCGGCGTGTACGCCTTCGCGCCCGGGGTCGTCCCCCTGCTGCCGGACCAGGGGGACCACGCGACCACGACCCTGCCGCACCTGGTGCGGCTGCGGCAGCTGGCGGGGTACCGCGCCGAGGGCTACTGGTGCGCGGTCAACACCCCGGCGGACCTGCGAGAACTACGGGAGCGCGTGGCACCGACCGCGCCACCCGGGAACGGACCCGGCCCCAGCGGTACGACCGGGGACCGACACCCGCCGGCCTGAGACCTCCCCGGTCCACGATCGTCCTCAGCACGAGCGACGCAGCGCTCCACGGCCGGGGAGTGGCGCCGGGGTGGCGACTCAGGAGAGCCGTCTCCCGGGGTACGGAGGCAGGGCGGGGCCCGGCAGCCGGACCTGGCGCGAGTACACCGGCGGGGTGCCCTCCGTGGGGGCGGGCTCCGTGAAGCACTCCAGGAGCAGGTCGCCGCGCAGGTCGTCGAGCTCGTCGGGCGCCTCCTCCAGCAGGGCGTCCGCCCACACCTCCAGGGGCACGTTCCTCAGCGCGTCGTTCGGAACCCGGTTGACCGGCCCGGGACCCAGCACCGCGAACTCCGGCTCGCCGTCCGCACGGAACCGCAGCCGCCACCAGAACGGCTGCCAGTAAGGGCGCTTCACCGGGAACCGCCTCCCGTCCGCGGTGCGCGTGCGCGCGGCGCCCTCACGTCCTGACCCAGGGCATCTCCGTCGACCCGGGCGCCGTGAGGAACCCGTCGATCCCCCACTCGGCGCCCCAGTTCCTGCCCGCCCAGTCCCCCTTCGGCGACCAGAGGGGCCGGGCCGGCTGCGGCCCCCACACGGCGGGGTCCGCGCGCACCAGCAACTCGTCCTCCGCCGCGTAGCCGCCGGTCAGCACGGTGACCAGGAACTCCGCGAAACCACCGTCGAAGTGGTCGAGCCGGTCCTCGTAGAACACCGCCACCGGCCACTGCTCGGGGTCCGGACCGGTGGTCAGCCAGCAGCACTGGTTGTGGTTGCTGTTCCAGCCCCAGGGCAGCAGGCCGCCCGGGTCCGGGAACACCGGGGTGGGGCCCGGCAGCTCCCACCACACCTCTTCGCCTTCGAGCTGATCGCGGAGATCGGTGTCGGTCCTGAAGCGCCATCCCGCCAGACCGGTCGGCTCGCCGGCGTGGACCGGCGTCTCCGTCGGCGTGTACACACCCCACTCGCCGTTCAGGTTCACCCCGCCGTACAGGTCGATGAACGCCCGGTAGTCCGAGGGCAGTTGGACCCCCAGCTCGGCAGGCGCCGACTCCCACGGAACCCGCGCCGGGGCGTACACCGGCTCCCCCATGATCGCCCGCAGTCGGTCCCACGCCTCGGTCATCGCCCGCCCTCTCGCCGATTGCCAGCCCACCGGATGCCGCCTCTACGCGGTCGGGTCCCACTCCGCGAGCTGCTCCATCGGCTCGGTGGTGCCGGAGTTGTCCAGGCTGTCGAGCGGGATGCGGTCGTAGAAGTAGAGGACCAGGTCGCTCGCCGCCCCGCGCATCACCATGTCGCCCGGCTCCGCGTCGGCAGCGAGGCCGTCGCAGCGGACGCCGTCGGCGTCGAGGGTCAGGCGCCAGGAGCGGCCCTCGGCCGCGTGCAGGTCGATGGTCGCCGGCTTGAACGGCCAGGGGACGGTCGTCGCCGAGACGGTCGTCAGGAACTCGTCGACGCCCTCGACCGCGACGTCCGCCGGCAGCGGCTGTGCGGCGCCCAGGATGAGCTGGACGTCGTAGGTGTGGACGGCGATCTCCTGGATCTGGTGCCGGGCCAGGGCTCCGCTGGTCTCCGGGGCCTGCGAGCGGCCCCACCAGGTCCAGCAGCCGCGGTCCGGACCGGCCTCGCGCAGAGCGTCGAGCATGAGCCCGGTCGACTCGGCGAGCCAGGCGTCCAGGGCTTCGCGGTCACGGGGCGCGGTCGGGGCGCCCTTCGGGGACGTCTTCGCCGGGGGCTCGGCACCCGGGCCCGCCGCGACGATGGCGGCCTGGCGGCGGCGGCCGTCGCCGAGGTGCTGCGCCAGTTCACGCAGCGTCCAGTCCGGGCAGGTCGGGACCTGGACGTCGAGGTCGGGGGCGGCCGCGATCGCGGCGCGGAAAGCGGCCGACCGGTCCTCGATCAGCCTCAGGACCTCGGGAAACTCCACTATGCTCTGCACGCCGGATTGTGTATCACGGCACTCCGGCCACCGGACAGCGAATTTGTCGGGCTGGTCCCCGCGGTGGACCGGAGCACGGGGGCGCCGACGTCACCGATACACCGGACGACAGTGGTCTGCGGGTCGCGGCACCCGGCCGGAGCCGGGGGCCGCGGGAGGCGGTCAGCCCGCCATACAGGCGGCCCACTGGCCGCGGGCGAAGGACGCGCCGCCGGACCAGTAGTTGACGTTCCACGCCGCGGTGCACTGCTCCCTCTTCGACAGCTGCCGCGGGTAGGCGTTCGCCTGGGTCCCGGTGGCCAGGACGAGCACCGGGGCCAGCACGGCGGCTACGGCCGAGGCGGCGACAAGTCGGCGGATCTTCATGGGTGTGGATCCCTCTTTCGAGACGGCCGGACGCTCCGACGGAGCCCGGCCGGAGTGGTCGGCTCCGTGCGCCACATCCTGGCAATGCCCCTCGACCTGGGGGTATCCCACAAACCTGGGATGTCCCCGGACCGGCGGTGGGCGTCGGCGAGGAAGCGAGAGGAGTGGGAAGTCGGAGGGGTCGACTTCCCACTCCTGTTGGTTCAGTGGGGTGTTGGGCTATCGCGGGGTTCAGGGGGCATCGGGGACATCGGGCGCGGCGGGCGCGACGAGGTCGAGTTCGGCCCACACGGTCTTGGAGTTGGGGTGGCGGGGGATGGTGCCCCAGCGGTGGCTGAGGGCGTCGATGAGGGTGAGGCCGCGTCCGGTCTGGGCACTGGGGGTGTGGACGGTGGGGAGGACGGGGAGTCTGTCACCCCGGGGGTCGCTGATCTCGATGCGAAGGGTGGTGCCCCGGCGCACGGAGGTGGTGAGGGAGAGGTGAAGCTCGAACCCGCGCCCCGGAACGCGTCCGTGCGTGATCGCGTTGGCGGCCAGCTCCGTGACGATCAGCAGCGCGCAGTGGAACGGCTCGGTGTGCGTGGAGTCCAGCCCCCAGTGGGTGAGTTGACGCCTCGCCAGGCGTCGGCAGACGGCGGCGCCCTTGGGGGTGGCGGCGAAGAGGGCGGTACGGGACCGGGGGTCTTCGAGGGGGGTTTCGGTCGTCATGACGGAGGCCCATGCACGAGCACTGTTCGACATGCGCAGGCCGTGGCTCTCCGTGGAGCAGGTCGACCAGTGGGTTGCCGCGAGGTTGGAGCGGCAGCAGATCCTCACTCGCTGGCCCTTGCCGGTCATGAGTTGGGTGATCGACGAAAGCGCCCTGCGTCGTCCGCTGGGCGGCTGGGACGTTCACCGGGAGCAGTTGCGCCACCTGCTCAAAGTCGCCGAGATCCGGGGCCTGGAGTTGCAGGTCATGCCGCTCGACAGGACCGAGAACGCCGGTATGGGCGGTTCGTTCGTCCTCCTCACACCGAACGGACGGCCGCAGATCGCGTACGTTGCGGTCCAGCACGTCAACAGGCTGATCACGGAGCCGGAAGAAGTCCGTAAGATGGCCGCACGGTACGGCACTCTCAGGGGGCAGGCGCTCACCATGAGGGAGTCCTTGGCCTTGATCGAAATGATCCTGGGAGAGCGATGAGCATGGCCGAGCTGACGTGGTTCAAGAGCAGCTACAGCAGCAATGAAGATGCCGCGTGCGTGGAGGTCGCCGAGACCCCCGGCACCGTCCACGTGCGTGACTCCAAGGACAAGACCGGCCCCCAGCTGGCCTTCGAGCCGACCGCCTGGACGGCCTTCGTGAAGTTCGCCGCCACCACCGAGGTCTGACCGACCAGAGCTCCCCTCAAACGGCCCACCGCCTTCCCGGCGGCGGGCCGTTGGCGTATCTGCGGCCTCGTGCCCCCACCCGACAGATCCACTCTGTACGGGTCCGGGCCGGCGTGTGTCAGCCGCCGACGCTCTCCCTGGTCCGGCGGGCCGCGCCGATGTCGGGGCTCAGCGTCGGCCGGGCGCCTGGGCCAGCAGACAGGCGTGGGACCGGTTTTCCCGCTGCGGGTGCGGCTGTTCAAGGCGGGTCGTGACGGTGAAGCCGGCCTGTTCGAGGAGTTCGGCGAGGTGCCCGGCCGGGACGAGGTGCGAGGCGTACGACACCGGGTGGCCGTACGCCTGGGTCGGGCGCAGCAGTTGGGCCTCGCCGACGTGGCCGCCGAGGAGGAGGTGGCCGCCGGGTGCGAGGACGCGGGCGAACTCGGCGAAGAGGCGGGGCAGTTGCGCGGCCGGGGTGTGGTGGACGGAGTACCAGGCGAGGATGCCGCCGAGGGCACCGTCGGGGAGGTCGAGGGCGTCCATCGAGCCGTGCAGGAAGCGCAGTCGGGGGTAGACCCGGCGGGCGAGCGCGACCATCTCGCCCGACACGTCCACCCCGAAGGCCCGCAGCCCCAGGCCGGACAGGTACGCCGTCACCCGCCCGGGGCCGCAGCCGAGGTCCGCGACCTCGCCGCCGCCCGACTCCCGTACCAGCTCCGCGAAGGCGGCGAGCATGGCGCGGGACACCGGGTCCATGCCCTCCGGCGGGACGACGAGGCGGAGGTAGTCGGCGGCGACGGCGTCGTACGAGGCGCGGACGGCGGCGAGGTGCGCGGGTTCGGTCACCGCGCCATCTTGGCAGCCCTGGTGGCGCGTTCGGCGAAGACCTTCTCCCGGCGGTCGGCGGTCTGCTTCAGCATCCGCTTGCGGTCGCGGGCGGAGAGGCGGTCGATGTAGAGGCCGCCGTTCAGGTGGTCGGTCTCGTGCTGGAGGCAGCGGGCGAAGTAGCCGGTGCCCTCGATCACGACGGGGTCGCCGTGCTGGTCGACGCCGCGCACCACGGTGCGGGCGGGGCGGGCGAGTTTGGTGTTCGCGCCGGGGACGGAGAGGCAGCCCTCGGTCTCCTCGATCAGTGCGCGGCCGGGCTCCTGCTCGTCGACCACCGGGTTGAGCACGTGGCCGGTGTGCCGGACGCCGTCGTCGTCGGGGCAGTCGTAGACGAACAGGCGCAGGTCGACGTCCACCTGGTTGGCGGCGAGGCCGCAGCCGTCGGCGACGTGCATGGTGGCGAACATGTCGTCGATGAGCCGGGCCAGGCGCTCGCTGCCGAAGTCCTCCTCGGTGGCGGTCCGGCAGGTGCGGCTCAGGATCTCCTCCCCCACCTCGGTGATCCGCAGGACGGTCGGCCGTTCGCGCAGCTCGGACACGGGAGGGCACTCCTTCGAGAGACGGTACTTGCGGTCTGACTTTGCAAAGTAGCAGACTTTGCAAAGTGACCGAAGACCTCGTCAGAACCGGCCCCCTCCCCGAGCACGCCGTCCGCACCGCGCTGCTGGACCTGCTCGCCGAGCGCGAGCACGGCACCGTCACCTCCACCGAGGCCGCCGCCCGACTCGGCCTCAGCTCCGGCCTCTGCTCGTTCCACCTGCGGCAGTTGGCCCGGTACGGGCTGATCGAGGAGGCCCCGGCCACCGACGGGCGGGCCCGGCCCTGGCGGCTGCCGACGACCCAACCGGACGCCGTGGAAGGCGGGTTCGGAGAGCTGGCGCGCGGCCTGGAGGACGAGAGCTACCAGCACTGGCTCGCCCGGCGCGCCGAGGCCCCGGCCGAGTGGCGGCAGGACGAGGCCTTCAGCGCCGTCGTCTACCTGACGCCCGAGGAACTGGCCGCCGTCGGCGAGGAGGTCCGCCGGATGCTGGCCCGCTACCGGGGCCGCGAGACGGACCCGGCCGCCCGCCCCGCCGGGGCCCGCCCGGTCGCCGCCGTCACCCGGCTCTTCCCGCTCCTCGACCAGTAGACAGCCGGATGCACAGGCCGTCAGACGGCCCGCGAACGCGCCCGCACCGCCCGTACCAGCGGCCCGGCCGCCAACCCCGCCGCCGCTCCGAAGGCGACCCCCTGCACCCCGTCCCAGACGTCCTGCACGTCGCAGGCCCGCCCGATCGCCGGCAGCGCGTAGTGCACCGCCGACACCGCGAACGGCAGCACCGCCGCACCCAGCAGCGCCGCCGCCCGCCGCCGGGGGCCCGCCAGCGCCGCCGCGAAACCGACCGGGGCGTAGGTCGCCAGCTTGAGCTCGATGTGCCGGACGTGCAGCAGCTCGTACGGCGACCGCGGCCGGCCGCCCGCCACGGCGCAGTGCCGGACGGCGCCCTCCGAGAGCCGGAACGCCTCCGGCAGCAGGGTCGCCACGACCACCCCGCCGAGCCCGAGCAGCAGGACGAAGCCCACCACCCAGTGGGCCCGCAGCAACCGCCCCACCGGCCGGTTCAACAGCGCCGCGGGCACCAGCGAGAGCAGCAACCCGGGCCAGAACATCGGCATCCCGCCGAGCACCGCACTGATCACGCCTCAAACGGACGCCCCGCGCACCCGGCCGGTTCTCACCCGGAAGAGAAAAACCTCCGGAGCGTCACCATCCGCTCACCGCGCGGACCGTCAGGCGACCGCGCGGAAGCCGACGCGGCCCCGACCCGACGGCCGCGCGAAGGCCGACGCGTCCTGGTCTACTGGGTCGGTCCCCGACGAGGACCCCCTTGACCAGCACCCGAGGAACAGGAGCCGGCCGTGCCCGAGCAGGAGATCCCGCGCGTCCCCATGACCACCGAGGAGATCGAGGCGGCCAACCTGGGTGCGCCCACCAGGCCCGACGGCCGGATCGTCCTGCGCGACCACGACCCGCGGTGGCCCGCGGCCTACCAGCGGGAGGCCGCCGGCATGGCGGAGTCCCTGGCCCACCTCGACCACCGGATCGAGCACGTCGGCTCCACCTCCGTGCCCGACCTCCCCGCCAAACCGGTCGTCGACATGCTGCTGATCGTGCCCGACTCCGCCGACGAGGCGGCCTACGTGCCCGCCCTCGAAGCCCTGGGCTACCGGCTCGCCGTCCGCGAACCCGACTGGTACGAGCACCGCGTCCTGCGCCGGTACGCCATCGACCCCAGTGCCGACTACGCCAACCTGCACGTGCTGTCCGCCGGATGCCCCGAGATCGGGCGGATGCTGCGCTTCCGCGACCGGCTGCGCCGCCACCGCGGCGACCGCGAGCTGTACGCCGACGCCAAGCGGGCCCTGGCCGAGCAGTCCTGGGAGTACCTGCAGAACTACGCCGACGCCAAGACCGAGGTGATCGCCGGCATCATCGAACGGGCCGCGGCCGAAGCGGAATAGCCGCTCAGTGCGGGATCGAGGAGATCAGCTCCTGCGCGCCCTGCCGCTTGAGCGCCAGCGCCACCGACGTCCCGAGGTCCTCCGGGCTGAGCGCGCCCGCCCACTCGTGGGCGTCCAGCACCTGCTTGCCGTCCGGGGTGAAGACCCGGCCGCGCAGCGAGAGGCGGCCGTCCCGCTCGGCCCTGGCGTACCCGGCGATCGGGCTGTTGCAGTGGCCCTGGAGCGCGTGCAGGAACATCCGCTCGGCCGCCGCCTCGCGCCAGGTGTCGTGGTGGCCGAGGCCGGTGACCGCCTCGATGGTCGCGGTGTCGCCCTCGCGGCACTGCAGGACGAGGATGCCGGCGCCGATCGGCGGGCACATCGCCTCGATGCCGAGCACCTCGGTGATCCGCGCCCGCTCGCCGATCCGCTCCAGGCCGGAGAGGGCGAGCAGCAGCGCGTCGACGTCCCCGGCGTCCAGCTTGGCGAGCCGGCTGTTGGCGTTGCCGCGGATCGGG
Organism: Kitasatospora sp. NPDC001225; assembly: GCF_053597855.1. Lineage (NCBI taxonomy): Bacteria > Bacillati > Actinomycetota > Actinomycetes > Kitasatosporales > Streptomycetaceae > Kitasatospora > Kitasatospora sp. NPDC001225. The sequence goes on along the minus strand of NZ_JBSFJC010000184.1, from coordinate 3,843 downwards.
AGGCACTCCAGGTGCGGGTGGGAGGCGGCGAGTTGGGCGACCCGGCGGACGGAGGAGGTGCCGATCCGGGTGCCGGGCGGGAGGGCGGCCAGCGGCAGGCCGCCGGGGTGGACGAGGGCGTCGCGGATGTCGTCGCGGCGCAGGTAGGCGGCGAAGACGGTGCCCGCCGGCAGCGGTCGGTCGGCGGGCACGTCCTTGAGGCAGTGGACGGCGACGTCGGCCTCCCCGGCGAGCAGCGCGGCGTCGACCTCCTTGGTGAAGGCGCCCTTGCCGCCGAGGGCGGCGAGATCACCCGTCCAGCGGTCGCCCGAGGTGGTGACGGGCACCACCTCGGTGCGCAGCCCCGGGTGCAGGGCGGCGAGTTCGGTGCGGACCCGCTCGACCTGGGCCAGTGCCATGGGCGAGGAGCGGGAGACGATGCGGATCAGCTCAGCGGTGGCCATGGCGCAGATGATAGGCGTCCTCACGGCACGGACTGAGCATGCGTCAGTTCCGTGACGGGAACGCGGCGGACCCGCGCACGGCGGAGGGCCGGTCGGATGATCCGACCGGCCCTCCCCCCACCCCGGACTCACTCGTTGTGCAGCACCTCGGCGATCGGCAGCCGGGCGGCCGAACGGGCCGGGACGAGCGCGCCGAGGACGGCGATGGCGACGCCCGCGACGCCGACGCCGGTGAGCAGCGGGGCGCTCCAGACGTCCATCGTCCACTCCGGGAAGAGGATGCTCCCGACGTTCTCGATGAGCAGCCGGTGCGCCAGGATGCCGGCCGGGACGCCGATGAGCGCGCTGACCACGCCCTGCCAGGCCACCGAGGTGATCGTCATCGTCACCACCTGGCGGGGTGTCATGCCGATCGACTTGAGCATGCCGAGGTCCCGGCGGCGCTCGCGGATGGTGAGCAGCAGGGTGTTGAAGACGCCCAGTGCGGCGACCACCGACAGCAGGACGGTGAAGATCGTGGCGAAGCTGATCACCGCGACGATCGGGCCGGACGGGTCGGGCGCGAACACCTGGGCCGAGAGGCTCGGGTCGGCGGCCGTCACGGCCCGCTGGTACGCCTGGGCGTCGGCGCCCTCGGCGAGGCTGATGTCGTACTCGACCGCGTGCGGGTCGTCGGTGAGCGCGGCCCGGGTGAGGTCGTTGGACGTGAAGGCCCGGGCGTTGCCCTGGACCACCTCGCCGACGACGGTGACGGTCAGCCGCCGGCCGTCGAGGTCGAGGGTGAGCCGGTCGCCGAGCCTGAGTCCGTGCTCCCGGAGGAAGGAGGGCCCGGCCTCGATCTCGTTCGGCCCGGTCGCCGCACGGCCCCTGACCACCTCGCGCTGCATCTGCTCCGTGATCCCGTCGCCGCTGAGGAAGTCGGCGAAGACCGGCTGGGTGAAGCCGACCAGCCCGACCTTGACCAGCCCGCGGACGTGGACCTGGTCGGCGCCGGGGGTGGTCCGCAGCATCGTCTCGGTCTGGGCGGGGGTGAGCCGCGGCTCGGTCTTGTTGCCCGCGAAGTGGGCGGTCTGCACCCTGACGTGGGTGTGGCCGTCGTTGTGGCCCACCAGCCTGGTCAGGGTGGTGCCCAGTCCCGACGTCACGGTCACGGTGAGCACGCCGAGCACGATCGCCGACATGGTGAGCGCGGTGCGGCCGGGGCGGGCGAAGGGCTGGCCGAGGCCGAGGCTGACGGCGCGCGGCAGGCGGGTGCCGCTGAGCAGGCGCTGGACCTTCAGTCCGCGCCCGGCGCGCGGTGCGCTGCCGGCCGAGATGGCCTGGGCGGCGGACAGCCGGTGGGCGCGCGAGGCGGGGAGGAGGGCGGCGAGGACCACCAGCAGCGGGACGCTGACCAGGGTGGCGGCGGGCAGCCAGCCGGCCGGTTCGATGACGGCGGTGCCGGTGGTGATCCCGGAGAAGGCGGCCTGGAGGATCGGGTGGGCCGCCACCCAGCCGGCCGCGGTGCCGAGGACGGTGCCGGCGACGGCGGGTACCGAGACCATGGTCAGGTAGACGGTGACCACCTGGCGCGGGGTGAAGCCGATCGCCTTCAGCACGCCGATGTGCCGGTAGCCGGAGACGACCGCGCCGCTCACCACGTTGCCGACGATCAGCGCGGCGACGACCAGGCCGAGCACGCCGAAGACCGTCATCAGCGGCAGGTAGGCGTCGGCGCCCGCGGAGAAGGCGTCCTTGAGCACCAGGTAGGACTGGACGTTGGTGAGCGCGTCCTTCGGCAGGCCCTCGGTGGCGGTGGCCAGGGCGGAGGTGAGCCGCTGTTCGTCGGAGGCGTCGGAGAACCGGTAGAGCATCTGCCGGGCGCTGGGGTGCAGGTCGGCGGCCTGTTCGGGGGTGACCCAGCCGCCCGCGCTCTGGCTCATGCTGGTGGCGTAGCCGACGATGGTCAGCGTCCGGCCGCCGCTGAGGGGCAGCGGGTAGTCCAGGTTGGCGGGCGAGAAGCCGCCGAACGGCTCGTTGATGACGACCTCGCCGGGCTTGCTCGCCCAGCGGCCGCCCAGCAGTTGCACCCGGTCCACCGGGCCGGCCGGGTCGGAGCGGCCGACCAGGGTGAGCGCTCCGGGCGGGCTGCCGACCCAGTCGGTGGGGATCTCCACCACGGCCTGGTCGAACGGCCCGGCGGCGGCCTCGACGCCGGGCCGGTGGGCGGTGGCGGCCAGTTGTTCCGGCGTGGCCCCGGCCGGGTCGAAGGTCGCGACGACGTGGGCGCCGCGCTGCTGGGAGAAGGCGTCGTCGAAGGGGGCCCGGGCGGCGCTGATCACCGCGAGGGCGAGCAGCACGGTCGTGGTGGAGCAGAAGACGACCAGGCCGATCACGATGGTCTGCACCCGGCGGCGCTTCACGGCCGCCCGGGAGGCACGCCAGACGGCGCCGGTCATGCGGACGCCTCCAGCATCCGGTCGCCGGCCACCCGGCCGTCCGCGACCTCGACCAGCCGGCTGGCGCAGCGGGTGGCCAGGGCGGGGTCGTGGGTGACGATCAGCAGGGTCTGGCCGATCTGGTTGAGGTCGATCAGGAGGTCCATCACCTGCTCGCCGGATCGGCTGTCCAGCGCGCCGGTGGGCTCGTCGGCGAGCAGCAGGGCCGGGCGGTTCATCAGGGCGCGGGCCACCGCGACGCGCTGGCGCTCGCCGCCGCTGAGCGTGGCCGGGTAGACGTCCTTGCGGTGCGCGACGCCGAGTTCGTCCAGCAGCTCCAGCGCCCGGCGGCGGGCCTGGCGGGCGCCGGTGCCGGTCAGCTGGGCGGCCAGGGCGACGTTGTCGAGGGCCGGGAGGTCGTCGATCAGGTTGAAGAACTGGAAGATCATGCCGACGTGCCGGCGGCGGAACAGGGCCAGCCCGTTCTCGTTCAGCCGCCCGAGGTCCTGGCCCTGCACCCGGACGGTGCCGGCGGTGGGCCGGTCCAGTCCGGCCACCATGTTCAGCAGGGTGGACTTGCCGCACCCCGAGGGGCCCATCACGGCGACCGCCTCGCCGGCGCGGATCCGCAGGTCGACGCCGTCGAGCGCCTTGGCGTCGCCGAACTCCTTGTGCACCCCGGACAGCTCGACGACGACCTGCGCGTCGTCCGGCCGGGAGGTCCCGTCGTGGTCGTTGCTCATGGTGGACGACCGTAGGCGCGGGGCCGCCGCCGGCACGTCCCACCCCGGGTGTAACCGCGGCGGCCGTAGTACCCGGGATGTACGGGGGCGGCACCCCCGGATGATGTGGATCATGCGGTGACCTGGGAGGCTGTCGCCGTGTGGGGAACGGGGTGGGAGTGGGCGGCCGTCGCGACGGCCGCTGCGGCGGGCACGGCGGCCGGCTGGCTGGCGGTGGCGCTCGCCCGGGCGCGGCGGCTG